>CAZZAZ010000011.1:0-21626 GCA_964652355.1 uncultured Sulfurimonas sp.
AGGGCATGCTTAGAGTTGCATTTAAGCAGCCTCGCAAAACTCTTATGAAAAATCTATCTGTTGTATATGATAAAGAAAAGCTTCAAATAGTTTTTAACGAACTAGAATTTACATTGACGATTCGTCCTCATCAAGTTAGCACTAAGGACTATCACCAACTCTATAAAAAAATAAACTAAGGAGTTTGGATGGAAGATAATAAAGGTAATTTAAAAGAGGTTGTAAAACCTGATGTTGATGGTAATGTAAAAGAGGGTGAAAAGCCTTCGAATAATCGTAAACCAAGTAATAATCAAAATCGTAATAAAAATAATAATAACAATAGAAATAATAACAAAGGTGGAGGGCGTGGACGTCGTCGTCAATCAACACCAGTAGATGAAAATCTTAAAAAATATGTAGCACTTAATCAAGAAGCACATAAGCAAAGACTAAACCCACACTTCAAACTAGATTTAAATTCTAAAGATAAGATTCGTATCACTCCACTTGGTGGACTAGGTGAAATCGGTGGAAATATTACAGTATTTGAAACTCAAAATGAAGCAATTCTTGTTGATGTTGGTATGAGTTTTCCTGATGAAGATATGCATGGTGTTGATATATTAGTACCAGATTTTACTTATATTCGTGAAATAAAAGATAAAATTAAAGCAGTAGTTATTACTCATGCTCATGAAGATCACATTGGTGCAATGCCTTACTTATTTAAAGAGATGCAGTTTCCAATATATGGTTCGCCACTTCCTCTTGCAATGATTGGTAATAAATTTGATGAACATCATATAAAAGAGTTTAGAAAGTATTTTAATCCAGTAATAAAACGTGAAATTTATGAGATTGGAAATGATTTTAAAATTGAGTGGATGCATATGACTCACTCTATCTTAGATTCTTCATCTTTAGCTATCACTACTGATGCTGGTACAGTTATCCATACTGGAGATTTTAAAATAGATCATACACCAATAGATGGTTATACTGCTGACTTACATAGACTAGCTCATTATGGAGATAAGGGTGTTTTAGCATTACTTAGTGATTCTACTAACTCTTATAATGAAAATGCAACTAAATCAGAGTTGAGTGTAGCACCAGCGCTTGATAAAGTATTTTCTAAAGCTGAAGGTCGTGTAATACTTTCTACTTTTAGCTCAAATATCCACCGTGTATATCAAGCTATTCAGTACGGTATAAAATATGGTCGTAAAATCTGTGTTATCGGTAGAAGTATGGAAAGAAATATTGAAATTGCTATGCAGTATGATTATGTTAAATTACCAAAAAATGCTTTTGTAGAACCAGATCAAATAGCTCATATGAGTGATAAAGATATTTTAATCGTAACTACTGGTTCTCAAGGTGAACCATCTTCAGCATTATTTAGAATGAGTATTGGTGAACATAGACATGTTAAGATTAAACCAACAGATTTGATCGTTCTATCTTCTCGTGCTATTCCTGGTAATGAGGGAAGTATCTCTGGAATGTTGAACCACCTACAACGTGCAGGTGCTACAATATCTCATGATAAAGGTATTCATGTGTCTGGTCATGCCGGAATTGATGAGCAAAAACTTATGCTTCGTTTAACAAATCCTAAATTTTTCTTACCAATCCATGGTGAATATAATCACGTTATGCGCCATCGTGAAACTGGTATGATTTGTGGTGTTCCAGATAGAAATATTCATATTATGAATGATGGTGATACTATTGAAATAGCTCCAAAATATATGAGAAAAGTAAAATCAGTTCGTACTGGTAAGACATATATTGACAATCAAAATAATCATAAAATTGATGATGATATTGTTATTGACAGACAAAAACTTGCATCTGATGGTGTAGTTATGATTGTCGCTCAAGTTGATGGGCAACACTCAAAAATGCTTTCAAAACCAAAAGTTACAACATTTGGTATTGTTGCAGATAAGCAAGATAAATATTTCGCAAAAGAGATGGAAGATGTACTAGAACACTTTTTAATTAATATTAAAGAGGGTTTAATCGAAAATCAAAGAGCATTAGAAAATGATTTACGTCAGGTTGTTCGTAAGCATATCTACAGAAAAATGAAAAAATATCCACTTATTGTTCCTCACGTTTTTGTACAATAATTTTAAAAACTAGGTAATACCTAGTTTTTATTATAACTTCACTTCTAAAACTCTCTCTCAGCTATTTATTGATACCCTATGTTTATAAAATACTAAAGGCAAAATCTTGTCACAAAATAAAGATACTATATTTGAAAATGCTGTAAAGTCTATGATGCAACATGTTGGTGAAGATCCATCTCGTGAGGGTTTAGAAAAAACGCCACAAAGAGTTAGAAAAGCTTATGAGTTTATGTACGGTGGATATAAAGAAGATCCAAGAGAGATTTTGGAGTCTGCTTTGTTTACTAGTTCAAATGATGAGATGGTTTTACTAAAAGATATTGAATTCTATTCAACTTGCGAGCATCATTTACTTCCTATCATTGGTCGTGTCCATGTAGCTTATATTCCAGATGGCAAAGTTGTAGGACTTTCAAAAATTCCTCGTGTTGTAAATGTATTTGCTCGTCGTATGCAGATTCAAGAACAATTTACGGAGCAAATTGCAGATGCGATAAATGAAACTATAAAACCAAAAGGTGTAGCAGTAGTTGTTCAAGCTCGTCATATGTGTATGGAGATGCGTGGAGTTGAAAAGATTAATTCTACTACTACATCATCAGCTCTTCGTGGTTTGTTTAAAAAAGATGAGAGAACTAGAAGTGAAGTATTTGCACTCATAAATTCACCAACTGGTACGCGTTACTAATATGCCTTTTTCTTCGCTAAAAGATAAATTATCTTCAAAAAAGTACTCAGTTCCTTTTGGTGAAGTTGTAAAAATAAATGCTACTGTTATAACGGCCAATGGTTTGTCTGTAAGTATTAGCGATATGGTAAAAATTGTCTCAAATACTACAAGTCAGGAAACTTTGGGTATGGTTACAGAGATAGATGGTGATACTTTTTTTATAACACCTTTTTCTTTTGTTGAGGGTTTTTGTTCTGGGGATAAAGTCTTTTTAGATTCAACTGGTATGAATATACCTGTAGGGGAAGCTTTACTTGGTCGTGTAGTTGATCCATTTATGCGTCCCATTGATGATAAAGGTCCTATAGGATGTACAAAATATAGTCCAATTATTAAAGCTCCAATTGCTGCAATGAAAAGAGGTATGATTGATGAAGTTTTCTCTGTTGGAGTTAAAAGTATTGATGGACTTTTAACTTGTGGAAAAGGTCAAAAACTTGGAATTTTTGCAGGAAGTGGGGTTGGTAAATCTACATTAATGGGCATGATTGTTCGTGGAGCTGATGCGCCTATCAAAGTTGTAGCACTTATTGGAGAGCGTGGGCGTGAAGTTCCAGAATTTATAGAGAAAAATCTTGGTGGGGATTTAACAAATACTGTAATTATTGTAGCAACATCAGATGATAGTCCACTTATGAGAAAGTATGGTGCATTTTCAGCAATGAGTGTTGCAGAGTATTTCAAAGATAAGGGTCTTGATGTATTGTTTATCATGGATTCAGTAACACGTTTTGCTATGGCTCAACGTGAAATTGGTCTAGCTTTAGGTGAACCACCAACATCAAAGGGTTATCCTCCATCTTCTTTAACGCTTTTACCACAGCTTATGGAGCGTGCTGGAAAAGAAGAAGGAAAGGGTTCTATTACAGCATTCTTTACTGTCTTAATTGAAGGTGATGATATGAGTGACCCTATTGCTGATCAATCCCGCTCAATTTTAGATGGTCACATAGTTCTTTCACGTGAACTTACAGATTTCGGTATCTACCCCCCTATTCATATATTAAATTCAGCCTCTAGAGTAATGAATGATATTATTTCTGAGAAGCATTTAGGTGCTGTTTTAAAATTTAGAAGACTTTATACCTTACTTAAAGAAAATGAGATGCTGATTCGTATTGGGGCATATACTAAAGGTACTGATCCAGAACTAGATGAGGCAATGACAAAAAAAGAACCAATGGAAAAGTTCATAACTCAAAGTTCTATTTTACAAAACTCACTAGAAGATACTGTTCATTCGCTTTTAGAGGTTATGAACTAAGATTCTTTATAATTTCAGAATATAGCCAAGCATTTTTATCAGTATTTTGTTTTTGTTGAGTTATTGCTAATATTATTTTAGATTCTTTTTCAAATTTATTCATTAGTTCATTTATTCTTTTATCATTGGAAAATATATCTATATATGAATAAAGAACTGCTTCGCATGAGATGAAGTTTTTAGACTTTAAAAGTTTTTGAATTTTTGTATGAAAAGTTTTTTTCAATAATTTTTCTATATTATTTACTCTTGTAGAGGTAAATAGTAAAGGACCCATAGTCTTAATATAGGAGTTAATATCTCCAGACTTAGAATACAATTCACATTGTAGTATAGTCCTCTCCCAATGAATTTCTAAAAGTTTAGCAATTTTGGTAAGTTTAATATCTTTATATTTATCCATTATTTCATAACAAGATTTAAAGTCATTTTTATCATAAGCAAGTAAGAATTCTTTAAATTTAGAGTCTTTATATGTGATTAGTTGAAGTAGCTTTTGTTTAGATATAACTGTTATATATTTATATATTTGTTCTTTTGCTTTGTCTCTTAGGTCTAAAGTAAGTAGTTTTTGAGCATTTTCAAATGAGATTTGAAAATTTTTATCCATTTTTATATACTCTGGAGTCTCTTGAAGTACTGGATATCTTATGCCCATAGCAAAGGCTAGGGCATATTTTTTATCTTTGTAAAGTTCTATAAACCTTTCGGTATTACATATCTCTCGCTTCAACTTCTTCCATTGCTTTCATTAAGTGTTTACCCATTTGAGACTCAAATTCATCCCATTCATGATATTCTGGAAGTGCATCCATTACCTGTGGTTTGATTTCATAACTTTCTTCTTCATTTTCATAAGCAATTTTTGCAAATTTTAAAACTGTTTTGAAGTAGTGTAGAAAAGGATCAATTACTTTATGCATCTTATCAGATGGACCATGCCCTGGAACATATAGGTCGTATTGTTTATAACCATCTTTTTTAGCAATGATATGTTCAAGAAGTTCTATATTTCCATAAACACTTGAGCTTTCATCCATACCACCAAGACGACAATCCATAAGGTTATCACCTAACCAAAGTGTTTTAGAACCAACATGCTCTATAAGTATATCAGTGTCAGTGTGTGCGCGTTCTGGATGAAATACTCTAAAAGTTTCACCATCAACTTTTAATACATCTCCATCATGTAAAACCTTAGTTGGGAAAGGGAAAGGTCCATCAGTCCCTTTAAGGTTTTTTGATAATCCCTCTAATATGTTATACCAAAGTCTAGCTGCACCATCTTTAGAAGCTTTAATCATGTTGGGGTGTGCATAACTTTGAGCATCTGGATATGCTTCAGCAAATGCTTTACCAGCAAACCAGTGATCCCCATGCTTATGTGTATTTAGGATTGCTAGTACAGGTTTGTTTGTAGCTTTTTTATATTCAGCTACAATTTTTTTACCAACATTGTAGTTTCCACCTGGGTCAATTACGATAGTTCCATTTTTACCTTCTACAAATGATGGATTATTCATAAAACCTTCATTTTCAACTGATGGATTCATTGGTGGACCATGCATAATCCATACATTAGTATTACCCTGTTTTTCAAATTTAAACTCACCTAGTTTTCCCAAAGAAAACGCATTTAACGATAAAGAAAATGTAATTATCATTGCTAGTAAAAGAGTGATTTTTTTCATTTTTTCTCCTAATTTTTATTAATAGGGAATATTATACTTTTATAAGCTTAAGTGGTTTCTGAATTGAGATTTATAGAAGTTTTAAAGAGATGTATTGTATATATTACAACCTCTAAAAAAGAGGTTGTAAAGATATTTAATTATGCTTTACCTGAAAGCATACCATGCATTGTCATAGGTTTAAGTAAATAAACTTTTAACAACCACCAAATCCATCTTTCTTTAGTTGGATCAATTGGAAGTATTGCAGCATTAGCGCCACTTCCAGTTTTTTTAGAAGCCCAGTTAAATTCAGCAAGCATAACAGTACCAATACTTGTAATAAGTGGACATACAGTATAGCCGTCATATTTTGCGGTTGGTTTTTTACCACCCATTACTGAGATCATATTGTCAACAACTACTTTGTATTGTTTACGAGCTGATCCACCAGTCTTACCCATTGGAACACCAGCTACATCACCTAGTGACCAAACATTTTCAAAGAAAGCATGTTGAAGTGTTTCTTTATTTACAGTAGTCCAACCTGGACCTTGAGAGCCTAACTCAGAGTTTTTAACAACATCCGGAGCTTTCATTGGCGGTGAAACATGCATAAAATCATATTTTACTTCAACTGGCTCAGATACTTCAACTTTTTTCATGTATGGCTCATCCATCTCATCTAAAAATTCTTTCTCTTCTTTCCACCATTTGTTAAATGTAGCAGTTTTAGTTGCAGTATCAACAGCTACTAGGTTATGTTTGTAGTGCCATTTAAAGTCTCTTACCTCAAACTGTTTAACGATTGCAGTATGGTAGTCTTTGATACCAAACATAGCGCCACCATTTGGATAAAAAGTCATCTCAACTTTATCACGAACACCAGCTTCTTCTAAACGAGCATGTGTAAGATACATAATTTTTTTAGGAGCACCACCACATTTTAATGGCCCTCTAGGATGTGTAAATACAGCTTGAAGTTTTTCAGAACCTTTATGATTTTTAGCTTTTTCAACTAACTCTTGAATACCATCCCATGTTGCTTTTGCACCATCTTGGAAGTAGACAGAGTGAAGACCATTTTTAGTGATTGTTTTTTTAGTATCAGCATTATTTGTAGTAGTTGATGAGATTTCACCATCTAAGCCTTTAATAGCCTTATAGTTAAGTGTAACACCTGTAGCTACTACTAGTTGATCATAAGATATCTCTTTAGAACCATCAACAGTAACTTTGTTGTTTTTTGGATCAAATGAAGTAACTTCACCTTTGATTAGTTTTACACCCTTTGGTACAAAGTCATCTCTTTTGTATTGGATATCTGATATATCCCAAAGACCAGCTCCTACAAGAGTTTGTCCTGGTTGGTAAGATACAGATAGTGGATCTGGCTCGATAACTGTAATATCAGCGTTACTGATAGAATTGTTTAAACGAGCTGCTGTACTCATACCTGCAAGACCACCACCAACGATTACAATTTTACCACTAACATCAGCTGATGCAGAAGCTGTAGCTGTTCCAACAGTTGCACTAGCTAAAACTGATGCAGCAAGCGGTGAAATAGTTAAGTATTTTAATGCTTCACGACGAGACATAATCTCTGGATGCTTATCAACTTCCTTTAGTATCTCTTCTAAAATTTCATTTTTTTGCATGAATATATCCTTCATTTTTATAAAAGTACTCAATTCTACATGTTTGAGCCTTAATAAAGTTTTAAACTAAGCTAATTTAGTAATATTATATTTTATTAATAATGATTGATTTTATTAATAATAAGTTGAATTGATATGTTGTTATTAAATTCATTTTTTGTGACCCTATAAGAACAAGATAGCTTTTTATCATCAGGCATTATAAAAACTTTTTTAAAGAGGATCAATTCAATAGTTTTTCTTTCGTGTGAAAACTGTCTTATAATTATTTTTGAGTGAGATTTATCTTTGCCAAAAAGTTTTATTTCAACTATTTCTGCATCTTGAATTAAAAATAGTGGTCGGCAATTTGCTTCACCATAAGGCTCAAATCTATCTAGTAAACTTAAAAGTTCTAAGTCTATATCTTCACTTACAAGTTGTCCGACAGCTTCTTCATTTGGTAAAAAATCTTTAGGGTCTAGTTTATTAGCACTTTTGTTTACAGCTACTCTAAAATCATTTATATATTTTTCTTCAAGTCCAAGTCCAGCTGCCATTTTGTGACCACCAAATTTGCTTAAGTTTGATTCATTTTCTTTTATAAGCTCATAGATACTTACTTTACCAATACTTCTAGCACTACCTTTTGCGATAGCATTTTCAATGCTTAAAACTATTGCAGGTCTCTCAAATTGTCCAACTAAACGAGCTGCTACAATACCTACAACACCCTCATGCCAATTCTCTTTTGCTACAACTATTATCTTGTCATTTTCATCTACTTCATTTATAGCTTCTTTTGTAGTCTGTGCCTCTGTAGCTTTTCGAAGTTCATTAAGTGTATTTAGTTTTTCAAACTGATTGTATGCTGTATTGATATCAGTAGCGGTAAAAAACTCTAAGGCTATACTTGCGTCTTCTAATCTTCCTGCAGCATTTATGCGTGGAGCTATTTGAAAACCAATATCTTCAGAACTTATAACAGCTTTGTTTAAAAAATCTCTGATGATTATAGAAGAGGGGCGAGAAGAGCTCATCAAAACTTTTAAACCCTCTTTTACAAGTGTACGATTTATATCTATAAGGGGCATTATATCTGCGATTATTGCTATCGCTAAAATATCCAAAAATTGTCTCATATCTATTTTTAGTTGTAACTCTTTTTTAACAAGTGCTAGTAGTAACCAAGCTACTTGCGCACCACAAATTTCTTTAAATGGATACTCACAAGTTGAGAGCTTTGGATCAACTATGGCAAATGCATCTGGTAAAACATCGCCTGGAGTATGATGGTCTGTAATAATTAAGTCAATATTTTTTTCTTTACAGATTTTTGCAGCTTCAACTGCTGAAATTCCATTGTCCACTGTTATAACTAAGTCAGCTTCAACACGTTCTAAAACAGTTGGTGAAACACCATAGCCATCACGAAACCTATTTGGAATAATCGCTTCAAGTGGATAAGGAATTTGTCTGAAAAAATCAACCATTATGGCAGTGGAGCTAACACCATCAACATCATAATCACCAACTAGAGTAATTTTTTCATTATTTTTTATAGCTTGTGCAATTCTTGAAGCTGATTTATTTGCATCTTGAAGTAGGGAAGGGCTAGGGATTTGTGAAAGTTTTTTTTCCTCTTTGTTAAAGCGAGAAGAGAGTAGCTCAAAAAGAGCTGACTTATCTAAAATTTTTAAACTATTCTGCACTCAAACTTGCTTTAACGAAAGCTAAAATAGAAGGGTTTGGAGTTTGTAGTCTTGAAGTAAATTCTGGATGAAACTGAACACCTA
The DNA here is from genome assembly GCA_964652355.1 of uncultured Sulfurimonas sp. Taxonomy (GTDB): domain Bacteria; phylum Campylobacterota; class Campylobacteria; order Campylobacterales; family Sulfurimonadaceae; genus Sulfurimonas. Next base: position 9,224 of record CAZZAZ010000011.1, read on the forward strand.
AGAACCAAGGGTGACCTTTTATCTCAACAGTTTCTATAAGACCATTACTTTCACCAGTTACAATCATACCTGCATCTTCAAGTTGTTTTCTATAAGTTGGATTTGCTTCATAACGATGACGATGTCTCTCATGAATTACCTTTTCACCATTATATGCTTCACGCAGTATTGAACCCTCTAGCGTATCACAAGGATATTCACCTAGACGAAGTGTACCGCCCATTGGTGATTTGTGAGTACGAAGTTGAGTCCCACCACTTTGATCTAAAAAGTTATCGATTAGGTAAATCATAGGGTGTGGTGTATTTTCATCAAACTCTATAGAATTAGCACCTTCAAGCCCAAGTACATTTCTAGCATACTCTACAAGTGTTAGTTGCATCCCAAGGCATATACCAAGGTATGGAACTTTGTTTTCACGAGCATACTGTATAGCTTTGATTTTACCTTCAACACCGCGAGAACCAAAACCACCAGCTACTAAAACAGAATCACAATCAGCTAAAAGAGCTCGTGCGCCTTTTTCATCTACCTCTTCTGAATCAACCCAGTTTATTTCAACTCTAGTATCAAGATGAGCACCACAGTGTATTAGAGACTCTGTTAAAGATTTGTAAGCCTCTTTTAGCTCAAGATATTTACCAACAAAACCAACTACAGTTTTATTTTTAGGTTGAACGATTCTTTTAACTAATGTATCCCATTTTTCCATATCTGGATCTAATTCACCTAAGTCTAACTCTTTTGCAATAGGCTTTAAGATATGTTGTCTTAAAAATGTAACAGGTATGTCATAAATTGTAGCAGCATCAAGCGCTTCGATTACACTATCGGTAGAAACATCACAACTCATCGCAAGTTTTTTCTTAAAAGTTTTAGGAAGGGCATTTTCACTTCTAGCAATTATCATCTGTGGTGTAATCCCAATACGACGAAGCTCTTGAACAGAGTGTTGAGTTGGTTTTGACTTTAACTCACCAGCTGCTTTGATATAAGGGATAAGTGTTACATGTATGAAAAAGGTACCAGCCACTTCATCATCATGTTTCATTTGACGGATCGCTTCCATAAAAGGTAAACCTTCTATATCTCCAACAGTCCCACCAAGCTCAACAACTAAAATATCATGACCATCCCCAGCTAGTTTGATACGAGAAACAATCTCGCCAACTATGTGAGGAATAACCTGAATAGTTTGACCAAGGTAACCACCAGCACGTTCACGTTCTATTACAGAAGAGTAAACTTGACCAGTTGTGAAGTTAGATGACTTTAAGTATGAAGAGTCTAAGAATCTTTCATAATTTCCTATATCAAGGTCAGTCTCAGCGCCATCCTTTGTAACAAATACTTCACCGTGTTCAAGTGGTGACATTGTTCCTGGATCAACATTAATATAAGGATCGATTTTAAGCATACCAACTTTTTTACCAGAGTGTTTAAGTAAAGTACCAACACTGGCCGCAGTAATCCCTTTTCCAAGAGAAGATAAAACCCCACCAGTAACAAAAATATACTTAGTCATACAAAAATCCTTATATTTAATAATCGCGAATTATAGTATAGAATCACTTAAAATATGTATAGAGAAAATCTTAAGTTTGAAGAGTTAGAAATATTTTAAAATAAACCATAAAAAATTCACAAAATATACGCCATCCTATCTCTAAAAAAATAAAAGCTAGTAAAATATATAGTTTTAATTTAGTATTTTTGAGTTGAAAATTTGATTTGTTAAAATAAATAAGTAATAAGATAGGAATGATTATAGCACCAAAAAAATAGATGTAACCAATAATATAAGGCGTAATAAGCGTATCAAATGTAAAAAAGTTTAGCATATTGTTGCCTTTTTAAAAATTATAGCAGATAAAAACTCAATAAATCAACCTTGCCATAAGTAGATATAGCGTAATAGATAAATTTTTATTATCAAATTAAGATTATCTCTATATAATAAACAAAAATAGAAAGTTATTATATGGATTTTGCACTTCTCTACATTGTCTCAGCACTTGGGATATCAACAATTTTAAATCTATTTTTAAAGCGAGCTGGTATTTCACCAATTATCGGTTATATCTTGACCGGTACAATAATGGTGTATGCTTTTAATTTAAGAGAGATGAATGATACTAGTACACTAGAGCATATTGGTGAATTTGGTATTGTATTTTTAATGTTTACAATAGGGCTAGAAATCTCACTTGCTAAGATGAACAGCATGAAAACAGAGATTTTTGGTAATGGCTTTATGCAAGCAACACTTACAGCTATTGCAATATTGGGTATATCTTATTTTATTTTTAATTTAAGTTTTATATCTTCGCTTATTATTTCAACAGCTTTTTCTTTATCTTCAACTGCTGTTGTTTTGAGTTACTTAAAGAGTTCAAAGGAGATTCACACACCTTATGGACAAAGAGCTACTGGTATTTTGATTTTTCAAGATATTGCAGTTATCCCTATTTTAATCTTACTTGGATTTTTATCAGCTGGAGGTGATCAATCTGTTTGGATTATTTTAAAAGATACTGCTATAAGTGCTTTTATTGTGGTGGGTCTTTTGTTTATTGTTGGTAGAAGAGTTGTCTCTTATTTACTGCATTTTTCTGCATCTTCTGATGTAGATGAACTTTTTATGGGTTCTGTATTTTTTATCGTTATTGGAGCATCATTGCTTGCATCTTACTTTGGTTTTACATACTCACTAGGTGCATTTGTTGCAGGTATGATTATTGCCGAGACAAAGTATCATCATAAAGTAGAGTCTGAAATTGCACCATTTAAAGATATTTTACTTGGTACATTTTTTATAGTAGTTGGTATGAAGATAGATGTTTTTTATTTTATAGAGCATTTTGGAACTATTATAGGCCTTTTTGCTCTTGTTTTAGTTCTTAAAACATTTATTACTTATGTAGTTTTAAAATTTTCATCAACTCATGCAACATCACTTAAAACTGCACTATCAATATCTCAAGTTGGTGAATTTGCTTTTGTTATTTTTGCTGTAGCTAGTATGAGTGGGCTTCTAGATAAAGAGCTTGAATCTTTACTAATTTTGATTGTTATTTTCTCTATGATAGTTACACCATTTTTTATATCTAAAATCTCTTCATTTGTTGATTCTATCGCTAAAGAAGAGACTGCAAAAATTGATGCTAAAAGTTTTATCGGTAGAAAAGACCATGTAATAGTTTGTGGATATAGTATAGTTGGAAAATTTGTTGCAAAGCATTTAGATGCCCTTGATGCCCCCTATATAGTTATAGATAATTCACCAAAGCATGTTAGAGAGGCGATGGATGAAGACTTAGAAGCCTACCTTGGTGATATGTCTAAGCGCTCAATATTAGAAGCTTTAAATGTAAAAGAATCAGCAGCTGTAATTATTACACTTGATAATATAAACAAAACTAGATCTATTTGTGAATCTGTTTTAAAATATACAAATAATATAAACTTAATTGTGAAGGTTATGTCCTTGGAAGATAAAGAGATACTTAGCGATTTGGACATAACTGTTGTTATAGATGCTAAACTAGAAGTTGGTAGAGTGCTTGTTGATAGAATGATAACTTGTCAACTTAAATTATAGGTAATGGAGTTTTCATGTCAGATATGAAAGATATAATTGCAAAAAGTTTAGATTTAAAAATTTTATTTGTTGAAGATAATAAAGATGCAAGAGAGTCAGCTCTGATGGTATTTGAGAACTTTTTTGGTAAAATAGATATTGCCATAAATGGTGAAGAGGGTCTAGAAAAGTTTAAAGAAAATAGTTATGACTTAGTTATAACTGATATAAATATGCCAAAGATTAATGGAACAAAATTAATTAAAGAGATAAAAAAAATAGATTCTAAAATAAATATTTTTATATTTTCTGCTCATAATGAAGATAAGTATTTCACAGATGTTAAGGATATAGATATTGATTATTATCTATCAAAGCCTCTTGATTTAGAACAACTTTTAGAGGCTTTAAGAAAAGTTATTTAGTTTCCGCGACTTCCTGGTTTAATTGCTTGGCTTCCATCTTTACAAAGTGGACAAACATCAGGTGCATACATCTCAAATGTAAAATCAGCTAATGCAAAAAATGGTATACCTTGAGGTAATTTGCAGTTATCTTTTGTAGCTATATTACTATTTTCACGCTTACAAAAACCACGATTAGCAAGTGCTGCTGCACCAACTATTTCCCCACCAAGTTCTTTTACTACTGAGGCAGCTTCCATAGCAGAACCACCAGTAGTGATGATATCTTCACACATAAGGACACGTTCTCCTTTGCTTACTTCAAAGCCACGACGTATATTCATAACACCATCAACTCTCTCAGCAAATATAAAACGAACATCAAGAGCGGTTGCAAGTGCAAAACCAGCTATAAGTCCACCAAGTGCTGGTGAACAAACTGTATCTACTTCTAACCCACTATCTTTAATCTGTTTTGCAAGAGCCTCTGCCAGAACTTTAGCAGTTTTTGGATCTTCTAAAACTTTTGCAGATTGTAGATAAAATTGTGAATGATTTCCAGAACTTAGTTTAAAGTGACCCTCTAAAAGAGCATCTGCATCCATATATATTTTTTTAACATCCATGATGATTAAACTTTTAAGATTTCAGCTTCTTTATCTTTTAAGATGCTTTCAATTTTAGCAGAAAATTTATCTGTAATTTTTTGAATATTATCTTGAGCAGATTTAGATTCATCAGTAGTGATCTCTTTATCTTTTTCAAGTTTTTTTATTTGGTCATTTGAGTGTTTTCTATCATTTCTAACTGAAACTTTAGCATTTTCACCCATACCTTTCATCTGTTTAACAGATTCTTGTCTTTGCTCAACTGTCATAGCTGGAAAGAAAAGTTTGATTAAATCACCATCATTATTTGGAGTAGCCCCAACATTCGCAGCAGAGATAGCAGATTCAATATCAGCTAAAAGATTTTTTTCCCAAGGGTTGACAACGATTGTTGTAGCATCTTGAGCAATCACAGAGCCAACTTGGTCTAATGACGTTGGAGTTCCATAATAATCAATTTTAACATTGTCTAAAACAGAAGTTGTAACTTTACCTGTACGAAGAGTTTTAAAATCTCTTTGCATATGTTCAATACTTCCTTGCATTTTTGCTTCACATTCGTTAAATATTTCGTTTACCATGAATTTATCTCCCTAAAATTATTTTGTTGTAGGTGCAGCTGGTGCGACTGGTGTAGAAGTTGTCTCAACTGGAACAGCTACTGGTGCTACTACATTTGTAGTCTCAACCATGTTGTCAACGACTGACTCTGTTGCAGTTTGTCCATACATGTAACCTAAAGTTATAGTATTTACAACAAACAAGAAACCAACTGTAAAAGTTGCTTTTGCTAAAAAGTTATTTGGACCTTTTGCTCCAAAAACTGACTCATTTGAGCCACTGTATGCTCCAAGACCGATGCTTGAGCTTTTTTGCAATAGTACTGCGATAACTAAGATTACCACTAAAACTATCTGAATAACAAGTAATAAACTAGTTGTCATAATATAATATCCTGATGTAAAAAGTGGCGAATTATATCTAAAAAATGCTTTAATACAAAATAGGCTATAATTTCAAAAATTTTGGAGTTAGTAATGAATTTAAAAAATACTATATTTATTTCGATTATTGCTTTGTTTATACTTCAGATGATAGTTATGAAACAAGATGCAAAATTAGAAGAAGAGAATTCAAAGCCAACAGTAATGGTAAGCACTTTCGCTTTATATGATATATCAAAATACATTGCTAGTGATATGGCAAATGTAGAGATGATACTTCCACTTGGTGCAGATGCACACTCTTATGAACCAACTCCAGCAATGATGGCTAAACTTTATGATAGTGATTTAGTAGTTTATAGTGGAGCAGGATTAGAGCCATGGTGTAAAAATTTTAAATTTACTCATGCCGTTATAGATATGAGCTCTTTTGTAAATTTAAAAGAGTTAGACTCAGATCATGAAGATTCACACCATCATCATGAAGGTAGTATTGACCCACATTATTGGTTAGATGTAGACAATATGATTCGCTCTGCTGTAATTATATATGATGAATTAGTTAAATTATTTCCACAAAATAGACAAATTTTACAGACAAGAAAAGATTTATATATCAGTATGTTGAAAAAACTAGACAACTCGTATAAAAAAGAACTAGCATCTTGTAAACTAGATACTATTGTAGTAAATCACAATGCTTACTCTTACCTTTCAAGTAGATATAACTTCCATATAGAGTCTTTAAGTGGTCTTTCACCAGATGCCCAAACTAGTGCAAAAAGTATGATAGAGATGATGAACCATATAAAAGAGCATAATGTCAAAACAATTTTTTATGAAAATTTTGCAAGCGATAAGGCTATGAAAAATATCGCACAAGAGTTAAATGTAAAAGTTGACTCTCTTCAACCATTAGGTAATTTAACAAAAGATGAAGTTGAAAAACAACTTACTTATGAAGATATAATGAAACAAAATTTAGAAAAAATCTCATCAGCTTTAGAGTGTAAATGAAATTTTCAGTCCCTATCTTTGATGTAAAAAATTTAAACTTTTCTGTTAGAGGTCAGAGTATATTATCTAACATCTCTTTGGAAATTTTACCAGCTCAATATATTGCTATTATAGGTCCAAATGGTGGTGGTAAGACTACCCTGATTCGTATGCTTTTAGGTCTGGATAAACCAACTAGTGGTGAAATAAAGATTTTTGGAAAAAAACTAAAAAATTTTAAAGAGTGGCATAAAATAGGTTTTGTCCCACAACGAGCTTCTCATGTAGATAGCTCTTTTCCAGCAACAGTTTTAGATATAGTAAAAATGGGACGAACTTCACAAAGAAAACTTTTTTCAATCTTTAGCGAAGATGATAAGGCTCTTGTCCATGATGCAATGTCTAAGATGGATATTTTAGACCTAAAAGATAAAATGGTTGGAACACTTTCGGGTGGTCAGAGACAAAGAGTTATGATAGCTCGTGCCCTTGCTTCAAAACCGGAGATTTTGATACTTGATGAACCAAACACAGGTGTAGATATGGTCTCTCAAAAAAGTTTTTATGCACTTTTGAGAAAACTAAATAAAGAAGAAAATATAACCATAGTGTTTATAACTCATGATATTGGTGTTATAGCAGATGATATTGCAAGACTTTTTACTATAAATCAAAAAGCTACAATTTGTAATAATCCAAAACAAACTTTATCTTGTGAAGATATGAGTAAACTTTACGGTATAGATGCTCACTTGCTTCACAACCATAGGCACGAGCATTGATATGTTAGAAATCTCTCAAATGTTATCTTATGATTTTATGCAAAGAGCTTTTATAGCTGGGATAATCATAGCAATTTTAGCTTCTGTTAGTGGAACTTTTGTAGTTTTAAAACGCTACTCTATGATAAGTGAAACACTTGCTCACTCTGCACTAGTTGGTGTAGCAGTTGGTTTGGTAGCTGGTTTTAATCCACTTTGGATGGCTGTTATTGTAGCCATAATATCAGCATGGCTTATAGAGTATCTTAGAAGCTCTTTTGCACTTTACTCTGATGCAGTTTTAGCTATTTTACTCTCAGGCTCACTAGCACTTGCTGTAATCATAGTTTCGCTTGGCGGTGCATTTAACAATTCACTTTTTACCTACCTTTTTGGTTCTATTCTTTCTGTATCAAACGAAGATGTTATAACCATAAGTATTTTTGGCTCTTTAGCACTAACACTCTTGTTAGTTTTTTCAAAAGAGTTATATTTTATATCTTATGATGAAGAGGTGGCAAAAACAAGTGGTATAAAAGTAAAACTATTAAATTTTTTACTTGTATCTGTTGTAGCTGTTATCATTGCACTCTCTATTCGTGTAGTTGGCTCCTTACTTATAGGTGCATTAATGGTAATACCAACTATCTCTGCTCTTCAGTATAAAGTAGGGTTCATAAAAACAGGACTTATCTCACTTTTTATTGCATTATTCAGTGTTATTGTTGGGATTAGTTTTTCATTTTACTTCTCTCTACCTTCTGGTGCTACAATAGTTTTATGTGTGCTTGTAGTGTTTATCTTTTCGCTTCTTTCAAATAGTAAAAAATGAAAATAAGCACAGAGTTCTCAAAACATGCTTTTGAATACGATACATACAATATTATTCAAAACAAAGTTTTAGAGAAACTATTATCTTGCGTAAAACAAAAACCACAATATATTTTAGATTTGGGATGTGGAAATGGTAGCTTATGTAAAAAAATCAATTGGAACTATATTCATTTCACTGGTGTAGACTTCGCTCCAGGTATGCTGGAACTTCACCCAAAAGCACAAAGTATAGAGTGTATATATGGAGACTTTAACGATCAAACACTTTTTGACACTTTGCTTACATATAAGTATGATTATATTTTTTCAGCTTCCGCACTTCAATGGGCAAACGATTTAGATTCTGTTTTTTCAAAAGTAAAACAATTAAATGCACCAATAGCTTTAGCTATATTTACAGCAGGAACATTTAAAACCATAAATAAAACAGCAAATATCAACTCCATCTTAAAAACAGCAGATGAGCTAAATGAACTTCAAAAAAAATACTTTGATGCAAACTTTGAAGTGCTTACATATAAATTAGAATTTGATTCTACAAGAGATATGTTTAAGTATATAAAAAAGAGTGGAGTTAGTGGCTCTAGAAAAGTTTTAAACTATAAAGAGAGTAAAAAACTTTTAAAAGAGTATCCCTTAAATTACTTAGAGTTTGAAATAGTTTTGATTTATACTTAAAAAGCTGCAACCCTCTCTATAAACCAAAAAGAAGCCATAGAACCAATACTATAAACCATAGTAGTCCTTGCTATATCTAAGCTTTTAGTAGCAAGTACCTTTTTAAATATAAATCCGATTAATATAACTCCACTAACAAATATTAGCTGACCAGTCTCAACTCCGACATTAAAGAAAAGTAGCGCTAGCGGAACTGACTGCTCTGGCAGACCTATTTCTGCTAATGCTCCAGCAAAACCAAAACCGTGAAGAAGACCAAAAGTAAAAGATACTATCCATGGGAATCTTGAAGCTATACCATTTATTCCACGTTGCTTATGGAGTACCTCCATAGCTAAAAACATAATACTTAAAGCTATTACAGCTTCAACAGGTTGTTGAGGTAGTTTTAAGTAGCCAAATGTAACACCAGCTAAAGTAATACTGTGTGCAAGAGTAAATGCAGTAATAGTCCAAACTAAGGTACGAAAGTTTTTTACTATCAATAACAAAGATAAAACAAATAAAAGATGGTCAAAACCTTCTAATATATGTATTACACCAAGTCCAGTATATGTTTTGACAACATCTAAAGATGATAACTCTTTTGGTATATTATAAGATGGAGAATTTTTTGATATTAAGGCTGTTTGTTCAGAGGTATTTAAAAATTTCAATTGTAATAATAAGTCAGTATTATTTGATTTTAGACCATCTATTTTTATAGTTTTTCCAACTAGCCCATTATCACATTTTATGTTCCAAATATTTAAATAGGCTTTGTTTACTAGATGAGATTCTATGGTTGATGTTTTTGTACAGTACTTATCTAGATTATTGGATATATCTAGTTTTCTAGCTGCTTTCATTGGTACTTTAAATAGTACTGAAAAATTATTTGGAGATTTTTCACTTATCTCAAGGTATGCCATTCTAATTTGATCAGCCATAGCATTATTTGAAAATATGAATAATGCTAAAAGAAGAAGTTTTTTCATAATTATATTTGCTTTTTATCTTGGATGATAATTTCATATCTCTTTGCTAAATTATTATAAAATTTTTTGTTTAGTTCTTCTTGTTTTTTCTTTTTATATTGATATTTAACTCTATCTTTTATTTTTGAGAGTTCAGGTACTTTACCATCAGATTTAGAGTGAATAAATACTAAGTGAAGGCCATGTTTAGTTTTTATAGGGCCTTGCCAAGTATGTAGTGGTAAAGAAAATATCTTTTTTGCAAACTCAGTACCAAATATCTTTTTGATAGATTTTTGATCCAGTTCTACTTTCTTTCCAATTGTAGATTTTTTAGAGCTTTTAGAACTTTTTAATCGTTTTAAAAATGTATTAGCTTCTTGAATATCTTCTGTTTTAGTAAAAACAACTTGATTAAAAGATATAGACCCAGATTCTTTAAATAGATTAGTATTATTTTTTAAAAAGTTTTTTAAATCATCTTCACTAGGTGCAGGTACAACACTAAGGTCATCTAATACATATTGCATTTTTTTAGCAAGGTGTAGTTTTATTGTATTATCATTTTTATTTAGACCTTTTGACAGAGCCTCTTTAAAAAGAACTTCTTCTTTAATATAATCTTCTAATAGTTTTGAAGCTTCCTCTTTTGAAGGTTCTCGTCCTTTAGCTTTAATAAATTTTGAATTAATATTATCAATTTCTGTCTGTGTAATTGTTATTTGATTGTCTTCTTGTGGTAATGAATCATTTATGTTTGAATATACTAAAAATAGTAAAGCACCAATAAGCAAAAAATGTATCAAAGGCTCACGAATTATTTTGTTCATATATGTATACTCCATCATTGACCTTAATATTACCATTTTGCGTTACTTTAGCAAATATACCACGATCATTTTTTAAAAGCTCAGGGATAGAGTTATCAATAACCGCCAAATGATTACATATAGTACAGTTTTGTGTTATCTCTAAAATAGTATCTCCTATTTTTAATTGTGTCCCTATATCTAAACTATAAGGGTTAAAATCCATCAATATATTTTCACCTAAATATCCATGTGGTATATCAATATTTTTTTCTTTTACCAATAGATAGCTTTGGATACTAGATATTAATACAGAACGCTCTGCATTTTTATTGTAGAATTTATCTTCTTTAACGCCAAGTTCATCTAATATCAACTTATCTTTAGTAGTTCTATGAGATGCTCCATCACTTGATATAAAAAGATTTATAACAGAACCAACTTTTTTATTAGACATTTAAAAGACCTTCTCTTTTGTTGTAATAGTGAAATTTTAACATATTTTTTATTATCATTATTAATCTAGCAAATTAATATAAGTGTGAATAATTATAAAAATGTGAGAAAATTATTACATTTTTTATACCTTTTATTGAAAATTTAAGAAAACTTTGTCTATAATCGTTGTCTTGCATTTTGTACTATGTATATAATTTATGTACTATTACATCTATTATGCATACTATAAAATCTACAAGATAAATAGAGGAGGTAGATATTAAATGAGTAATATTTCTGAAAAAAAATTAGAAACTACAAGTAGTAGAAGAGATTTCTTCAAGCAAACTGCTGCTTATTCTGTTAGTGCTATCGCTGCTGCTAGTATTATGGCACCTGCCAAACTAGAAGCTGATGATCACAACATAGTACACCACGTTAAATGGGGAACAACGTTAGGTGATGAGCTAAATAAATACCCATACGGGAGACCATCTCAGTATGAGCATAATGTTGTAAGAAGAACTTCTTCTCTTATGTCATCAGCTGGAGATATGCACGCTGCTGTATCAATGTGTCCATTACATGAGTTAGAGGGTATCATTGTTCCAAATGGTTTACACTTTACTCGTACACACAATGGTGTTGCGCATGTAGATCCAAATAAATTTAGACTAATGATTCATGGTTTAGTTGAGAAGCCTATTGTTTTAACTCTTGATGAGCTTAAAAAATATCCTTCAGAATCAAGAATTCTTTTCATGGAGTGTCCTGCAAATGGTGCTGCTGAGTGGAAAGGTCCACAATTTAACTCTTTACAATTTGTAAAAGGTATGATGTCTAACTCTGAATGGACTGGTGTTCGTTTATCAACTATTTTAGATGACTTAGGTCTTAAGCCAACTGCAAAATGGATGTTAGCTGAAGGTTCTGATGGTTCTGAAATGTCTCGTACAGTTCCAGTTGAAAAAGTTTTAGATGACGCAATGATCGTTTGGGCTCAAAATGGTGAAGCACTTAGACCAGAACAAGGTTATCCTGTTCGTCTTATGTTACCAGGTTGGGAAGCAAACTTATGTGTTAAATATCTTAAACGTTTAGAGTTTGGTGCAGAACCTTGGTACTGTAAAGAAGAAACTTCTAAATATACTGTTCTTACTAAAAGCGGTAAAGCTATTCAACATTTCTATCCATTAGAAACTAACTCTATTATTACTAGTCCATGTCCAGAAAAACCATGGAAAGACTTAGAAATCGGTCAAATGATTGAGATCGAAGGTATCGCTTGGTCTGGTCACGGAACTATTACTAATGTTGACATCTCTTTAGATGGTGGAGACAACTATGTAGAAGCTCAGTTAAAAGGTATGGTATTACCAAAATCTTGGACTAGAT
>CAZZAZ010000012.1:0-20952 GCA_964652355.1 uncultured Sulfurimonas sp.
TTAGTTGGACTTTCTTGGGACTTGCCTAAAATCAATGATGAAAATAAGTCTATTTAAAGCCTATATTATTTGGTTTTTAGCAGAATAGCTGGAGAGAGATTCACACTCCATTTAGTACACCTTTTTTATTTATAAATTATTCGTGAATTATATCTAAATATTTAGAGACATTTTCAACAAACTTTTCATCTACACTAAAATCAACAATGGACTCTTTAAGTTCTTTATATGCAGATATATCCGCATTTATATTTACTAATTTTTTCTTAGAAAGTATCATAAAATCATCACCTTCTACTCTAAAAGCTATTGTATCTGAGTATAGATTATGGATAAATTTTGCAAAATTTATTAAAAACTTATCACCCTCTGCCCATGAAAATTGTTCATTGTATTTAGAAAAATTTTTTAGCTTTATATCATACATATAAACATCTTTAGAATCTACATAATACCTCAAGATAAGATTTAAGTACTCAATAATAAACAAGTTAGTCAACCTATCTTTATAAAAGTAAGAAAATCTTTGTTCTTCAATCTGCGTAGTTGGGAACTGGGAGATATGCGAATCTATATCTATATTTTTAAGAGCTTTTAAAGCAGCAGTTACAACTTCTGGATGAAAATGAATAGCTGATAAGCTCTCAAGTTCTTTTAATGCCACCTCTAAACTTTTTTTAGGCTTATACACACGATTTGTTGTCATTGCATCAAAAGCATCAGCCACTATCATTATTCTACTTAGTAGTAAAATTTCATTTTCTTTTATACCCCTTGGATAGCCTGTACCATTATACTTTTCATGATGCTCTCGTATAATTTCTGCCATATCTTTATACTGATCAATATTATTTAACATCTCATAACCAGCTATCAAATGATCTTGAATAAGTTTATATTCTAAATCATCTAATTTCGCAGGTTTTAGCAGTATACTATCTGGTGTAGATATTTTTCCAATATCATGAAGCCAAGCAGCTTTTTCTAAAAGTGCTATATCAGCTGAAGGTAGATTCATCTCTTTTGCTATCATTACACAGTACTTTGCTACTCTTTTTGTATGACCAGCAGTATAGGAGTCTCTAGCTTCAATCATATCTATCATAGAGTGTATAATTTGTTCTTGATTTTTAGTTCTTTCTTCTTTTAAAGCTTTTATATTGTTTTGTGAAGTTTGATCTCTAAATATAACTATAATACCTACAACTTCATGCTCTTTATGCATGGGTTTACAAGTCATTGAAACTGGTAGAAAACTACCATCTTTTTTGATAAAATATTCATTTTCATTGAAATATTTTTCATTGATTTTCATAGAATAATGAACTACACATTCGCTAGATGTTATTTGATTATTATTAATATCTTTATAGTGTATATAATCATGAATTTTTTTTCCAATTAATTCACTGTACTCAAAACCAAGTAACTGTAATGCTTTTTTATTTATAAAAGTAGTTTTATTATTTATATCAAGTGTGTAGATACCATCACCAATACTCTCAACTATATTACTCAACCTTTTTTCACTTTGAAGAACTTTATTTTTTTCTTCAAATATTTTAAGATAAAGAGTTATTTTATTTAAAAGTTGATTATCATCTATAGGTTTAGTTACATAATCAACCGCACCAAGTTCAAAACCTTGAGCTACAAATTCATCACTTTTAAATACTGCTGTTACAAAAACAATAGGTATATCTTTTGTTCGCTTATTTGATTTTATCATCTTAGATAGTTCAAAACCATTTATATCTGGCATCTGAACATCACAAAGAATTAAATCAACATGTTCTTTTAGTAAAATATCAAGGGCTTCTTTAGCACTTAAAACTCCTATAGATTCAATATTTTCAACACTTGATAAAAGTGCATTCAGCGTGAAAAGATTGTTAGCATTATCATCTACGCAAAGAATTTTATATTTATCACTTTTTAAGTTAGGCAAACACGGTTCCTTCCACTTTTCTTAGCCTCATATAGAGCTTCATCAGCTCTTTTTGTCATGCTCTCTAGTGTATCTGTAGTTTTAAATTCTGTTACACCAAAACTACAAGTTATATGTCCTACTACATCAAAAAAATTTGTTTCTATATGTTTTCTTAAACTCTCAGATATTTGCATACCTCTATCAATATTAATATCAAAGGCTAAAACAAACTCTTCTCCACCCCATCTTGCAAAGAGATCATTATCTCGTATATGTTTTTGTATCAATTTTACTAAATTTCTCAAAATATCATCACCAACCAAATGCCCATAAGTGTCATTTACTTTTTTGAAAAAATCAATATCAAGAATAACAAAAGTAAAAGAATTTTTTTGAAGTTTTGCCAGCTTTATTTTCTCATGTATAAGACTATTAAACATATTACGATTATATATCTGGGTTAATGCATCATAGTTAGCTTCATGTTGGTATTCTAAAGATTGTTGAGTTATACTTGTAACATCTGCAAGAGTAATTATAAAATAATCATAGTAAGAATTGACCTTGATACTAAAGATATATTCATCTTCATCTTTTATAATTTTCACAACTATATCATCTGTATCTAACTTTGCTTGAAGCTCTTCTATCCATAAAAATCTATCGTCATTTTTATTGACACTAAAATAGCCCTCTTCTTCTACAAATTTTTCTGCTAAACAACCACACTTACTTTGAAATTCATAAAGATTTTCAAGTTCAAAAAAGTTTAAAAGTGCTTTATTTACACTAATAGCCTGATGAGAATCCGTAACTATTATAAAGTTATCTTGAAGGTCTAAGATATTTTGTGTGAACTCTTTTTCTTTTATAAGTAGCTTACTTTTATCTTTTAACTGAATATGAAATCTAACACGAGAAAGAAGTTCTATGTAGTTGAAGGGCTTGTTAATATAGTCATCACCACCAACTTCATAACACATACTTATAGCTTCATCATCTTTTTTTGCTGTAACAAAGATTATAGGTATATCTTTTGTTTTTTTACTTGATTTTATAATCTTAGCGGCTTCATATCCATCAATTCCAGGCATCATCACATCGAGTAAAATAATATCAATTTTTTCTTTTAACAAAATCTCTAAACCATCGTGAGCTGATTGCGCAGTAAAAACATTATAATGATCTTCTACTGAAACTTCCAATACACTCTTTAAAGTAAAAAGATTTGTTTGAATATCATCAATACAAAGTACATTTTTAGTCATTAACCCACCTTTTTAAATATCATACAATCTTTTTCACACTGTTCAAACCTTGAAATAAACTTTCTATTCATTATTTCACGTTCCCCTAACACTAAATGACCACCAAATTTTAAAGAGTCATAAAGTAGTTCAAAAACTTTTTCTTGCAAATCAGCATCAAAATATATTATTACATTTTTGCATATTATAATATCAAATTCATTAAAAGAGCCATCAGAAGCTAAATTATGTTGAAAAAAGTTGATTTTATTTCTAATTTTCTCATTTATTTGGATGAATTTTTCATATTTTTCAACATAGTCATCTATGCTTCCTTTTAATCCAATCTGTTTAAAGTTCTCTTTTGCAAGTGAGTAAACCTCATTTGAATATATAGCATTTTTAGCCTCTTGTATAATTACCTTGTTAAAATCTGTTGCGTATATTGTTGCTTTATCATACATACCCAAGATATCCAGTATAATAGCCATAGAATATGGTTCTTCACCACTACTACATCCTGCAGACCATACCTTAGTATGATAGTTTTTTTTATAATTTTTAGATATAAACTTTAACATATTTTTAAAAGACTTTGGTTTTCTAAAAAGCTCAGTTACATTTATAGAGATTTCCAAGAAAAAACCTTTAAATGCGCTCTTGTTAAAGAGTATTAGACTAACTGCATCTTTAATATGTTTTATATTATGCTTAAGTATAAAAATTTCAAGTCTTCTTTGGAACATCTCTTTGTTATAAAGTCTAAAGTCATATCCATATATCTTAAAAATCATCTCTTTTAAATACTCTATGATAAGTCTTTTATCTATTGTAATTATTTTTAAAAAAATTATAATATTTTTAATATCTAAGATATAATGATGTTCATCTACTTGTAAAGCTTTTTCAACCATAGATTTTGCTGTACATTCAGCTGAATCTTGTAGTAAAATCACAGTATTATTTTTACGCATTAAACCTAACTTATCTACACCATCATTAACATACCCACACTCTTGTAAAACTAAAAGTTTTTCTTTATAGTATTTAGAAAACGATTCATAACTTAGCGATATTGATGGTCTAGCATTATTATATTTCACTTCATCACTTAAAACAAATTTATCATCTTTTACTTCTAAGTGTTTATCTCTCATTGCTAAGTAAATTCTTCCTTTTTTTATTGCTTCACCATCTACTACATATGATACTTTATACTTAGTTTTACCTTGTAGTATTTTGTCAAATATCCCTTCTTTATCTGCTTCTACATGCTGAACAACAATTAAACTTAAATTTTCTAAATTTATATTTTTTACTATTTCTAAAATTTTAGTTGATGAATCAGCAGAACCACCTATCATAAAAACTTTTATATCACCAACATTAACAACATCATGTTGTATAAGAGAGTCAAAGTGTGGGCTAAACCCAAGTTGATGCAAGTATCTATTTAACCTATACTTATGTGTTGTTATTTTTACATTTTTTTTATCTAACAAAATTTTTTTATAAAGCAGCTTTACTATCTTTGTATCTACGGTGTAGATACGACCAAAAGTAATATTCCAATATATATAATTTTTTTCAAAAAGATTCTTCATAGACTCAAAATCATTCGCGTTTAGAGGTGGTTCCAATATAATATCGCAAGATGAATTACGTTCAAAAAACTTTAGCATCTTGCTATATCCAAGCTTTTATAGTACCTACAAGAGCTTTATTATCCAAAGGTTTTGATAGGTAGTCATCTGCACCAGCATCCAAACACTCTTGCTTATCTTTTGGCATATTTTTAGCTGTAACAGCTATGATTGGAATTTTTTTATATTTATCACTACTTTTCAACTTTTTAATAGCCTCTAACCCATCCATAATAGGCATCATGATATCCATTAAAATTAAATCAATTCTATGTTCAGCCTCTTCTAAAAACTCTATAGCTTCTTGACCATTAAAGGCATTATATACCTCTGCATCAGCATTTTCTAAAATAGATGTCAAAGTAAAAATATTTCTACTATCATCATCAACTAAAAGTATATTTTTTCCTACTAATTCATCTGATTCAAAACTTACATCATCTTCAGTAGATATACTTATTTTTTGAGTTGGTGAAGCAAAAGATTTTTCTTCTGATTTAGGTGCAACCTGCGGTGCTGATATGGTAGTATCTTCCACTAAGGCTAAAGTAACGATAAACGAAGTCCCTTCTCCAAGTACAGATTCTACTCGTATATCTCCATGCATAAGTTCAACTATAGTTTTACTTATAGATAAACCAAGACCAGTTCCACCAAACTCCCTGCTGATTGAACCATCAACCTGCTTAAATGCTTCAAAGATTGTATCTAGTTTGTCACTAGGAATCCCTATCCCACTATCTTTAACTTCTAAAATCAACTTATTATTACTGAAATTTGGATGTATAAGTAAAGAAACTGAACCATCTTTTGTAAATTTAAATGCATTACTAAGAAGATTTTTAAGCACTTGAAGTAACTTTGTTTTATCTGTATTAAAATTTGAATTAAAATTATCTTCAATTATAAATTTAATATTTTTTTCCTCTGCTAAAGATGTAAATAAACCTTTTATTTCAGTTATTAGTTCATGTGAACTTACAGACGAGTACTCTAGTTCCATATGACCTGACTCAATCTTACTTAAGTCCAGTATATCATTTATAAGAAGTAGTAAATCATTACCAGCTCTATTTATAACAGCTGTTTTTTCTACATCTTTTTCATCTAATGTTTGATTTTGATTTTGTGTTAAAAGTTTTGAAAGAAGTATAATCGAGTTTAACGGTGTGCGTAACTCATGAGACATATTTGCTAAAAACTCACTTTTGTATTTAGATGCTTTTTCTAAATCTTCTGCGCGTTTATCTATCTCTCGTTTTGCTGCAGCAAGAACTTCATTTTTCTCTTTAAGTTCTTTTGACTGTAGAGTAAGTTGCTGTTGTTGTTCTTCCATCTGAATATTTGATTCTTGAAGTTCTTCTGATTGAACTTGTAGTTCATTAAAAGCATTTTGTGATTTTTCTAACAACTCTTTTATCCGAGCATTTTGACTTGTAGTGTGAAGTGCTGCTGCAAATACAGTAGATGCTTTTGACAAGTAGTCTTTTTGTATCTTAGTAAAACTCTCAAAGCTCATCACCTCTGCTACACCAAAAAGCTCGCCCTCATGAACTAAAGGAAAAGTATATACCTCTTTTGGTTTTGCAACAGCGGTACCACTTCTAACTTCATAGTCATCATCTTTTACATTTTTAAGAAGTATAGGAGCAACTTCAAGTGCTACTTGACCAACTACACCATCCCCTACTTTAAAACCATTTGATGAGCTAGCACGACTTATATAGGCATATGATGCAATAAGATTTAAGTTTTCTTTTTTCTCATCAATGACATATAGTACACCAGAACTAGCCCCTATATATCTACAAGCCATAGTGATAGCTTCTTTTGCTAACTCAACAGTATCATTTATAGCAGTTAGCTTATCACTAAACTCACCAATTCCCTCACTGAAGAAAATTTCATCTTTATTTTTAACACTTGAGTCACGTAACATATCTGTCATTCTTACAAGAGCGACACCAAGTTCATCATTTTTAGATTTTGCTTCTAATGATACACTAAAATCTCCATTTGAGATAGCATTTGCTTGTTTTAAGACACTACGTAAGTAGTCTATCATCTCCAAGATAGCTAAACCAAGTCTGTCTTCATCACCTTTTGCTGTGTAATGAACATCAAGTTCACCCATAGAGATAGACTCTGCAATATCTGTAATGGTTTTTAGATACTTAACCATATCTAAAAGTGCAAGACCTAGTTTATCATCAGAACTTTTAGCAACTATATTTACATCATAATTTCCACTTGCAAGAGAGCTAGCAAGAGCTGTAATCTCTTTAAGTCTTGATGTCATATTTTTGATGGCAAGACCAAGTGCATCATTTTTACCAAGTAGTATAATATCTCTAGAAAAATCACCATTTGCAACAGCATTTGCCTGCTCAATAGTACTCTCTATATTATCAATAAGTTTTGATGTAGAGTTAACTATATCACCTATCTCATCATTTGAGTCATAAATTATATTTTCTTTTTGAATCTCCCCATTAGATAGAGCTTTTAATTGATTTGTTACTTTACTTATTGGATTTGTAATTTTTATAACAAATGTCCTTACAATAAAGAAACTAATCATAATTACTGCTATTAGTATAAGAGCAAAAATAAGTTTTAACTCATCAAGTTTAGACAGCGCTACACTCTCTTTACTGCTAGATATAATATACCAGTAATTATCTAGTTGCTGATGTAATGGATGGACTTTCATAAAAGAATATATACTACCATTCTTAGTGAATGTTCCACTCTCTTTATCTGCAAAATTATTTTTTATATTAAAATTTTCTACATTAAAATTAAAACCATTTTTTAGTTGTGCATTCCATCTTTTTGAACTATCTTTATTATATAAATAATTACCATCTTTATCTACAAGCGAGTACTCTATCCCTCTTTGAGAATCCTCTTTTGTTTTTTTATCTAGAGTATCTAGTATATCATGCGCATAAATATTTGCTACAAAGATAGCTACTAAATCACCATTTGTATCAATAATAGGCGTAGCATACCTTATAACCGGGATAAATGGTTTTTGTATCTTTAAATGTTCTACATTTAAGTTCATTGCAGATACATAAAATTCACCTTTTTTTAATTTTTTAGTATCTTCCACATAACTTTTACCCTTTTTATTTTGCAACTCGCTACCTGAAAGTAAAGTAGTAGAGTCAGTTAATCTATCATATTTAACACTTATTATCTCCTGTCCATCAAGAGCTATAACTCTAGCCTTATAGTAGCTTTTTTTGGTATCTAAAAAGTCCACTAAAGCATCAGCATAAATTTGCCTCCACTTTTGAGATTTTAAATCTTCACCCATTGTTTTCCAAATTAAAAATCTTTTTAATGCGTAAAAGTTACTATTGTAAAGTATATCTTGTGGAACTTTTTCAAGTTTTCTTTCTATCTCAAAACCTATAACATTTGTATTTTGTTTAGATATTTCATAAGCAGAAGAAAGGTATGCTTCAGAAGTGCTTTTTATACCAAACCAACCAACTAAACCTACAGATATAAGTATAGTTGCTAAAAAAATCATAAATATTTTGTTGTAAAGTGAAAGATTCTTCATAATTATCTCCTATCCAAAGTTTTAATTAAACTTAGTTTTCTTAAGTTCCAGTTCATTAACTGTTCTATATCTGCTGGTATCTTTTTACCATGAACAAGTGCAGGAGGAGTTGTCCTTGTGGTTAATCCTATATATGCTTTTAGTGTTTGAAGTTCGGCTATTATCATACCTGTTATCGTATAAACATCTGAAGGTC
Source organism: uncultured Sulfurimonas sp. (assembly GCA_964652355.1). Taxonomy (GTDB): domain Bacteria; phylum Campylobacterota; class Campylobacteria; order Campylobacterales; family Sulfurimonadaceae; genus Sulfurimonas. The sequence goes on from CAZZAZ010000012.1 coordinate 8,594, forward strand.
TAGCATCCTTTTTATCAAAGGCAGAAAAATTAACTGTTTTTATACCAACACTTCTTTGAAGTTTATTTATAACTTGTAAAACTTCCATAGATACGATAAGAGAATCTCTTGGCGTAGCTTTTTGTAATCTTGCAGTAGGTATCGTAGTATCTTTTATATTAAGGTGATTAATCATCATGCTTAAATCATCATAAATTCTCATAGTCTCAGAAAATACATAAGATGGTGATAGTTCTGCACGATTTAGTTCATCAAGAGATGCTGATATATGAGAGAAAGTATTGTAAACATCAAGGGGTGTTTTATTTTTATAAGTCTTGATATTGAAGTTTGGAATTCTTATATCTTTTCTAATTTCAAAAATTCTAAGCTCTGCTAAAATTCTTTGCGTTTGACCAAAAACCATATCTGGATTTAACTGCTCAACTGGTTCCATCCCAACTGGCTCTATTCTAGAAAGATTATACGAAACTCTAAGCATATTTATCTTAATCAAAATCTCATAAGATTTTTGCCAAGCATTTCTAGGTTTAAGCTTTGTTGATATTATTGTTCGCTTAATGATCTCCCTATGATGATGCTTAATTCCATAATGCTTTAGTAAGAAGTGAATATGGTCTTGTATTAGTATTGATTGTGCATAAACATCATTTGGTGTAATTGTTTTGGCTGATAAGCCTAAAGTAAGTAAGAGTAATAAAATTATTTTTTGCATAAATATCCTTTAATATTATAATACATTTATATAAATTAATAATTCTTTAAATTTGTTAAAATTATATCAAATTATAATATTTTTTCTTGACCTATCCTATAAATGGCAAAATCGTACTTCAATGGGTCTGTTTTATCAAAATTTCTTAAAGTCTCTGTAAGTTCTATAGCAGCTTGCAAATCATATGTTTTTCTCTTTAGTAGTCCTAGTTTCAGCCCAACATTAAAAGTATGAGTATCAAGTGGCATGATTAAATCAGCCTTATATTTACTACTCCATAAACCCATATCAATATTGTCATCTCGAACCATCCAACGCAAAAACATCATCCAACGCTTTAATGCCCCTGCCCCTTTTGTTTTTATGGTTACTTTTCCTATTAAAAAATTATAACCTTGAGATGAATGTTCATAAAGTGAGAGAAGCTTCTCAATCATGGCATTTACACCATCTATTGCACTACAATTAATTCTATATCCAGATTCAAAAATTTCTTCAAGAGAACTAATCTCATTTAGTCTTTTTAAAGCAATAAAAAGACCTATAACATCTTCACTCTTTTGAAATCTATAATAATGACTTGATAAAGCAGTCCTTATCTCATCATCACTTTTATTTAACAAATCAAAATCAAGTGAATCTAAAAATTTCACAATTTGTTTTACTTTACCATAAGCAAACAGTGCACAAACAAGAGATATTGTAGGGTCTTTATGACGATACGCAACAAAAATCGGGTCTAACTTATCTTTAGATATTTCACCAACTATATTTCGCTTGTCAACCTCTTCGTCTAATCTTTTTTTAATGGAGATGATAGAGCTTTTTTCTTTCACTTGAACCTGCTATATTTAGTTGTTTTCTATATTTTGCAATTGTACGACGCACCATTTTTACTTTGAACTTTTCTTGAATCATATCTAAGAGCTTCATATCACTAAATGGTTTTAAATGGTTCTCTTTTTTTACTAATCCAATCAAAAACTCTTTAATAGCAGCATTTGATACATCTTCATCAATAGCTGTTGTAAAGAACTCTTTCATAGCTAAAACACCCCTATCACAAGCTATATATTTGTTCGCAATTGCACGTGATATTGTAGATGGATTATGACCAAACTCATCTGCTAAAGTTTTTAAAGTTAGTGGCATAATCTGACCACCAGTAAAAAACTCATACTGGTACTCAACTATCATCAAACCAACTTTGTAAAGTGTTGCTTTACGCATATCAAGAGCATCTACTAATGATTTTGCTTCTTTAATTTTTTGACTTATAAACTCATGTTCAACTGCATAATTTGTATCTATCTTTATAGTTGGATAATATGCATCGTTTAGTTTAACTTCTATCGATTCATCTTCATTAAAGAATATCATCAGGTCAGGTACTATCTGCGCTGATTCCTCTTGATACTCAATAGCTGGAGGATTTTTAAAAGTCCCTAAGACTCGCATAACTTCTGAAAAATTTTCTTCATCTGAATACGAGTGAATATCTTCTATATTTTTTATAACATCAACACATAGAGGATATGCTTCATCAGAAATATCTGAAGAATCTAGCTGAAATAAAAATGACTCTGAAAGATTTAAAGCAGCTATACCAACTGGTTCTACATGAGCAAACCTTAGACGGACTTTTTCAAACTGCTCAAAACAGATAGAATGTTTTTTGCAAAATTCTTCTGTATTACCCTCATAGTAACCATTTTCATCTAAATTTGCGACAACAAAAGCAGATATATCTTGAGAGATTGGAGTTGGAAACAGTGGAGCTTCTAGTTGTTCATCCAAAACATCATAAAGGGAACGCTTCTGAATTGTTAAAGCTTCAATCTGTTCTGTTCTAGAGTTACTTACAGCTCCAGATATAATCTTTCTAGGAATCTTTTTTTCGAAATCCTCTTCATAACCAGATTCAACTTCGATAACAGGATTAGCTTCAACAAATGGGCTCATAGCCTCACCTAAGTCACTCAAAGATGAGTGTAGTATTGGTAACCAGTTTCTTAGGGTTGATGAGAGTTTATGCTTGTTCTCAACACTTGTATTTTGTCTTAATCCTGCCATAATAAGTCGCTAACTAAAGCTTAAACTCTTTACCTAAGTAATGGGTACGGACATCATCATTTTGACCTATCTCTTGACTTGTACCACTCGCAAGAAGCTCTCCTGCTTTAATAACATAAGCTCTATCACATACATCAAGAGTTTCACGAACATTATGGTCAGTTATCAAAACACCAATATCATAAGATACTAACTGATGAATTACACTCTGTATATCTTTTACAGCGATTGGGTCAACTCCAGCAAATGGTTCATCAAGAAGTAAAAATTTAGGTTTATTTACAAGTGCCCTAGCTATCTCTACACGGCGTCTTTCACCACCAGATAGACTAATACCTTTACGGTAACGTATTGGCTCGATATTGAACATATCAAGAAGCTCTAAGATTCTGTCTTCTTGCTCTTTTTTATCTTTTATTCCAACTTGTGCAGCTACCATAAGGTTCTCTTCCACAGTTAAGTCTTTAAATATAGAGGCCTCTTGTGGTAAATATCCGATACCTTTTAAAGCACGCTTATGAAGTGGCATACCTGATAGATTTTCATTATCAAAAAACACTTCACCACCACTAGCTTCCACAAGTCCACAAATCATATAAAAAGTTGTAGTCTTTCCTGCACCATTTGGTCCAAGTAAACCAACAACCTCACCACTACTAACTTCAAGGCTCATACCTTTTACTATCTCTAAATCTTTTATTTTTTTTACTAAATTAATAGCCTTAAGCGTGTGCATAGTCAACCTTATATATTCTATTGTTTTGTTTTTTCTCTATATCTACTACCAAAGTGCTTATTCCTGAGTTACTTAAAATCTCTACCAAGTCATCATCACCCCACTCTATAAAATGAAGTCCGTCTTTTTCTAACTCCTCTAACATTCCAAGAGAGATAAAATGCTCTAGCCCATGATTGTAAATATCATAGTGAAAAATCGTATCTGAGTAACATTGCTGAAGTGAAAAAGTAGGTGATGTAACATCTAAATCAATACCTAAATGTTTTACCATCTTTTTTACAAAAGTAGTTTTTCCAGCTGCTAGATCTCCTCGCAAAATAATCACTCCAGAAGTAAATTTTTCACTTACTTCAGTGATAATTGTATCTATTTCTTCTAAGTTTAGTTGATAATTTATCATAATTTATTTGAAATCTCAATTATATTTTTTAGTTTTTCTTTGGCTTTTCCGTTATTTATCATTTCTCGTGAAATTTCAAGCCCATCTTGAATATCCCTAGCCATACCATCAACCATTAAGGCAGTCGCAGCATTAATCAGTACTATATCTCGTTGTGCATCTGTTGCTTTTTTATCAAAAATATCATATAAAATTTGTGCATTTTCTTTTGCATCTCCACCCATAATAGCTTTAAGAGGGACTCTCTTAATCCCATACTCTTGTGGATCTATAATAAACTCATGAATAACACCATTTTTAAGTTGTGAAGCATAAGAAACATCAGATATACTAATCTCATCCATACCCTCCTTTGAGCTTACCACCAAAGATGATTTAACCCCATTTATCTTTAATGCCTCTGCCATTTTTGGAACAAAAACCTTATCAAACACACCAAGTAAAGATTTTTTAACACCAGCAGGATTTGTTAATGGACCAAGTATGTTAAATATAGTCTTATCTGGTATAGTTTTTCTAACTGGGACTATAAAACTCATAGCAGGATGATGATTTTGTGCAAACATAAAACAAAAGCCTGACTCTTCTAACAGTTGAGCAGATTGTTTCATATTTAAATCTAAACGAACACCAAGCTCTTCAAACATATCAGCAGAACCTGATTTTGATGTAACTGAACGACTTCCATGTTTTGCAACATTTACTTCACAAGAGGCTACTAACAAAGAGACAGTTGAAGAGATATTAAAACTACCAATTTTATCGCCACCTGTTCCAACTATATCCATAGATTTATCACGAAGCTCTTGTGATATTGGAAGTTCGATTGCATGAGAACGCATAACCTCTGCTGCTGCTGCTATTGACTCCACTGAAGTATATTTATCTAAAGTCATGCTAAGTAAAAACTCACGCATAACTTCATCACTCATCTCATGCTTAAAGAGTGAAGTAAATTTTTCTTTTGCCTCATCATAATTCATGAAATATCCTTTATATATTCAGCTTGTAATGATTTAGGGGTTGATTTTGTTGTAGGAATCTGTAAAACTTGGTACTTTTTACTCTCATTTAGATAATTGATAGTTATTATTGAGCCAACCTCTACATTTTTAGAAGCTTTAGCTACTACATCATTTATCAAAACTACTTTATTTGTTATCATATCTTGTGCAACAGAGCGTCGCTTTGTTATATTTACACTGTTTAAAAATTTATCTATTCTCATTAACTACTCTAGTATTATATTTTTATATATTGTAGAGTATTAAAACTAAAAGCAATCTAAAAAGTTGGAACAATTATTGCATTGTTTAGTGCTTTGTTTATAAATATGCACTATTTATGATGCAAAACCTGTTGTAAAACTCTCTTTTGCTACAACAATTTTTTTCTGCTTCTCTTTTCTTTTTGTATCTTTTTCAACAAACACTTTTTTACGAGTTTTTGGGTCTAGTTCAGTATAGTACATTACAGCGGAGTAAGTTCCAGGAGTTGGAGTAAATACTTGAGCTTGTTCTGGGTTCATTTGTAACTCATCAGTAGTAAAACGCTTTAACTCATGCATATCTTTCTCTTCACAACCAGGATGAGCAGCTATAAGATAGTAAGTAAGAAACTGCTTTTTACCACTCTCTTTATTTAGTTTGTCATACATCTTTTTAAAATCAACTAATGTCTCTTTGCCTGGTTTACCCATAAGCTCTAAAACATGTTGCTGTGTATGCTCTGGTGCAACTTTTAGTTGTCCTGATATATGATGATCTACCATCTCTTTTAAGTAAGAATATCCATTTTTTTTATCTGCTGTGATAAGGTCATACCTAACACCAGAAGCTATAAAAGCTTTTCTAACACCCTCAACCTCACGAACTTTTCTAAGAAGATTTATATTTCTTCCATGATCTACATGCATAACTTTACAAAGTCGCTCAGCATCTACACAACGGATATCATCACAGGTACCTTTTTTAAGCTTTTTGCCACACTCATAACCATACATATTTGCAGTAGGCCCACCAACATCACTAATAATACCTTTGTAGTCTTTATACTTGTTAAACTCTTTTGCTTCATTAATAATATTACCCTCTGTACGAGTACGAATAGTCCTACCTTGGTGAACTCCAATAGCACAGAAGTTACACTCACCCCAACAACCATGATGTGTCATAATAGAGAACTTAATAGTCTCTAAACATTTTACTTTACCCATAGCCGCGTAATAAGGGTGCAATTCTCTTGTAAAAGGAAGGTTAGAGTTTGCGTCCATCTCTTGTTCATCTAAATAATCACAAGGTGGATTTTGGATTAAATAACGACTATCTACCGGCTGACAAAGTCCATTTGCAGATATTGGGTCATTGTTATCATAAAAGTCATCAAATAGATCTATATACTTTTCTTTATCATCTAAACACTCTTGATGAGAAGGTAGTTGAATATACTCATAGTTTGGTTCTTTTGAAATATAGCAAACTCCACGAACATCACGCCAATCCCTACCATCATCAAGTGCACGAGTAACTTGTTCTAGTGCTATTTCACCCATACCGTAAATAAGTATGTCACCCTTTGCATCAAAGATTACCGGTTTTTTTAGTTTATTTTGCCAGTAATCATAATGAGTAACACGTCTCAGACTAGCTTCTATACCACCAAGAACTATGGGTACAGTATTTTTAAAGTATTGTCGGATAAGGTTGCAGTAAGCATTCAAAGCCCTATCTGGTCTTCTATCATTTTTTCCACCTGGAGTGTAATCATCAGTATTTCTAAACTTTTTTGTAGCTGTATAGTTTGAAACCATAGAATCAACACTTCCACCACTAACACCCCAGTAAAGTCTTGGTTCACCTAGTCTTTTAATATCATCGCCACTTTTAATATCAGGTTGACCAATCATACCAACCTTATACCCAAGTCTTTCAAGTATCCTACCAACAGTAGATATACCAATAAATGGACTATCAATATAAGCATCACCACTTACAAGAATGATATCACATTGATCCCAACCACGTTCAAGCATATCTTCTTTAGTGGTTGGTAAGAAGTCTTTAGTTGTAAATGTTACCGTATCTCTTTTTGGTTGCTTAACCTTGCTTCTTCTACTCAAATTTCAACCTTGATATATAAGTTTTTGTTTTTTATGTGTATAATGATACTAAATTAAGACAAAATAAGAGATTAGATATGAAATACCCTTATGATAATTTAGAAAATTTTACACTTCCTAGCCTTTTTGATAGATCTATCAAACTCTACTCTAAAAATGTAGCATTAGGTTGGGCTGATGGCGATACTATGACTTATGAAGAGTTAAATGAAAAAGTTATTCAGATGGTTGAACTTCTAACACAAAATGGTATATCCAAAGGTGATAAAGTAGTACTACTTAGTCAAAATATGCCAAACTGGGCAGTAGCCTATTTTGCAATAACATATTTTGGTGGAGTTGTTGTACCAGTATTACCAGATTTTCATACTTCAGACATACACCATATACTAAAACACTCAGAAGCTAAAGCTGTATTTGTATCAGATGCACAACTAGCAAAAATAGAAGAAAACGAAGCTCCAAGTGTTGCTTTTGTTATCAAACTTGATAATTTAGAGATTATTGATGAGCTTAATAACAAAAGTTATTTTGCAAAAATAAAAGAAAAAATATCCTCTAAAAAAACAACTAAACCAAACGAAGATGATTTAGCATCACTTCTTTATACATCCGGAACAACTGGACACTCAAAAGGAGTAATGCTATCTCATAAAAATTTAGTAACAAACGCTCTTAGTGCATTTGAAAATATTGATTTAGACAATACAGATGTAGCTTTATCTATTCTTCCACTTGCTCATACATTTGAGTGTACAACTGGTATGACTGTACCATTAGTTCATGGTGCAAGCATAAGGTACATCGACAAAGCACCAACACCTAGTGTTTTATTAAAAGCATTTAAACAAGTGAATCCAACTATGATGCTATCGGTTCCTCTTATTATTGAAAAAATATATAAAAATAAAGTATTAGCAAAATTTAACTCTTCATTTATTACAAAAAATCTATATAAAGTCCCTTACTTTAGAAAAAAACTCAACAAAATTGCTGGGAAAAAACTAATGGAAACATTTGGTGGTAAGATGAGATTTTTTGGAATCGGTGGTGCACCACTTTCTCAATATGTTGCAGAGTTTTTATATGAGGCGGATTTTCCTTATGTTATTGGATATGGTCTTACAGAAACAGCACCACTACTGACTGGTGGTACTGTAGTAAACGAAAGAGCTAAGCTTTTCTCAGCTGGTAAGGCTATGCATGGCGTAGAACTTAAAATTATAGATAATGAGATATGTGCAAAAAGTCCTAGTATAATGATGGGTTACTATAAAGATGATGAAAAAACTAAAGAAGTTTTTACAGATGATGGATGGTTATTAACAGGAGACTTAGGTTATATAGATAAAGACAACTATCTTTTTATAAATGGTAGAAGTAAAAATGTAATCATAGGACCAGCTGGTGAAAATATATATCCTGAACAAATCGAAGCTACAATTAATCAAAATAACCTAGTCTTAGACTCACTTGTTATCGAACAAGATTCTAAGCTTGTAGCTCGTATACATTTAGATTATGAACTAATTGACGATATGCTTAAAGCAGATAAACAAGCTGACTCAAAAGTAAGACAAGAGATAGCACAACTTTTAGAAGATATGAGGGTTGAAATAAACACACAGGTTACATCATTTTTTAGAATAACTAAATTTATAGAACAAATTGAGCCTTTTGTGAAAACTCCTACTAAAAAAATAAAAAGATATCTATATACTGACTAAAGGAGATAAACAAATGCCAAAAAAACTTATTAAAATAATGACAACCATAGTTTTTGCACTGATTGGACTTGTTATAGTTATCTTAGGAATTCAACAATCTGACTTTAGTAATATAAAAAAGTATGATAAAAACGATAAAACACCTAGGGAACAGATGATGTCCCCACTTAAAAAAAGTACAGCAAATGCAAGACGCCACAATAGAAATGTAGCTATAACAGGAAATAATATGGCAACGTTAGGTGATTTCAACTTCAATGTAGCTGGTGGAAAAACACTTATTGCAAACATATCTCTCAAATATAAATCTACTCAAAAAGAGAGGGGATGGTTTGAATCAGGAGATACTATAGAAAAAGAAATAATACAAAAAAGTATTTTTTTAAGAGATGCAGCTATCAACACTATGATAGGAAATGATAGAGCTACTATTGATAGTAAAAGACTTCGAAAAGATTTAAAAAAGAATCTAAATGAAACATTAAGATGTGGAGAGATTGAAGAGGTTTATTTTAACAAATTCATACTTCAATAAATCCTATATGGACTTATTGAAATTGTGGTTGTAAAAAAGGTATCACTTGCTTTTTACGGCTAAGTACACCATCAAGCCAAACTTGATTATCTTCTAGTTTACAATTAAATGCAGCTTCAACTTTAGAAACATCATCACTTACAACTAAAAGTTGAGAACCCTCTTTCATAATATCTGTTAAAAGAACTATCATAGTGTGAAGACCTTCATCTTCTTTCATAAGCTTCATATCTTTATATATCTCATTTTTTCTATCATTAAGAGCTGAAATATCTATCATCTCAAGTTGATTAACACCAACTTTAACTCCGTTCATCTCAAAAGTTTTATAATCTCTTGTATTTAAGTCTCTTGCACTTGCACCATCAGTAGCAGACTTAACAATAAACATCTCCATAGCTAATGCTCTATAATCCTCAACACCTGCAATAAGTGCTAACTCTTTTACAGCCTTTGTATCAACTTTTGTACAAGTTGGTGATTTAAAAATTACAGTATCACTCAAAATTGCCATCATCATCATTCCCGCTATATCTTTTGGAATATCTACATTATGAGCTTTAAACATCTCATATACAACTGTGTTTGAGCATCCTATTGGACGTATCCAACACTCTAGCGGAGTATCGGTTGTTAAATCACCCAATTTGTGATGATCTACTATACCTAAGATTGTAGCTTCCATAATATCTTTTGGAGCTTGAGCCTTATCTGAAAAATCTATAAGATAAACATTTTCGCCAGCTACTGATGTTTTAAGTTCAGGAGTAGTCCCACCAAACTTGTTTAAAATAAACTCTGTTTCAGCAGAAATATCACCTTGACGAGTAGGGATACAATCTTCACCGAGTTGATTTTTTAAATACGATAAAGATATAGCACCTACAATAGAATCACTATCTGGACTAGTATGACCGAAAATATATGTTGACATTTTATTACCTTATTATTTTATTTTGAAATTATACTTTATTTTTTTCTACTTATGTAAAGCTAACTCTTTTTTTAGATATTCACCAGTAAATGAACCGGTTTTTTCATGATTTGCAGCAACATCTTCTGGAGTACCCTCTGCGATGATTAAACCACCACCAGCACCACCTTCTGGACCCATATCTATGACCCAGTCAGCATTTTTAATCATATCTAGATTATGCTCGATTATAAGCATAGAGTTACCTAGTTCTACAAACTGGTGAAGTACACCTGTTAATCTATCAACATCAGCGAAGTGAAGTCCAGTTGTTGGCTCATCTAAGATGTAAAGTGTTTTACCAGTGTCTTTACGACTTAACTCTTTACTTAACTTGATTCTTTGTGCTTCACCACCTGAGAGTGTTACTGCGTTTTGACCAAGAGTTATGTATCCTAGTCCCACATCTACAAGTGTTTTCATCTTTAAGTGTATCTTTGGAATCGCTTTAAAAAATTCAAATGCTTCATCAACACTCATAGCTAATACATCAGCAATAGTCTTGCCTTTGTAAGATACTTCTAGTGTTTGGTCATTATATCTTTTACCATGACAAGTGTCACACTTCACCATAATATCTGGCAAAAAGTGCATCTCAATTTTTATCTCGCCTTCACCTTGACACTTCTCACATCTTCCACCTTTTACATTAAAAGAAAACCTAGAACTTGTATATCCTCGTATCATTGCCTCTTTTGTTTGTGCAAAAAGATTTCTTATCTCATCCATTACACCTGTGTAAGTTGCAGGATTTGAGCGTGGAGTTCGTCCTATTGGGCTTTGGTCTAGGTATATAACCTTATCTACATTATCAAGTCCAGTTATCTCAACACCAGCAACTTTATTTACTTTTCTTGCATGGTTTAGTAGCTCCCTTGCAGTTGGTAAAAGTGTTTGAAGCATAAGGGAACTCTTACCGGAACCACTCACACCAGTTATACAAACAAAGTTGTTTAGTGGAATTTTCACAGATAGATTATTGATATTATTTAAGGTTACATTTTTAATCTCTATCTGTTTATCTTGTTTACGTCTGTAAAAGTATTCTATCTGTTTACGTCCATAAAGATAATCAGCCGTAAGAGTTTTAGCTTTTTTCAGTTTATCTAAAGTACCGCTAAACACAACTTCTCCACCAAATTTTCCAGCACCACTTCCAATATCTACAATAAAATCAGCATTTTCAATAGTTTCTTTATCATGTTCAACTACGATAACAGAGTTACCCTTTTCTTGTAAGCTTCTAAGAGTACGAATAAGCTTTAAAGTATCACGCTCATGCAGACCTATACTTGGCTCATCTAAAACATACATCACACCAGTTAAACCAGATCCAATTTGAGAGGCTATACGGATACGTTGTGCTTCACCACCAGAGATACTTCTAGCATCACGACCAAGTGTAATATAACCAAGACCTACATCAAAAAGAAAATAAAGTCTCTCTCTAATCTCATTTAAAATAGGTTTTGCAACTTGAGTATTTTGAGCATCCATATATGAAAAATTATCTTCATTTGCAAAGAATTCATAAGTTTTTGTAATTGGCATAACTAAAAGTTCAGATATACCCTTACCTGCAACCCTAACAGCTAAAGACTCAACTTTTAGTCTATTTGACTCACAAATATTACAAACCTTTTCACTCATATAGTCAGCTAACTCTTTTTCATCTTTTAACATATCATAAGCTATACGAATAATCCCTGGCCAGATACGCTTTACTTCATGATTTTTCCAAAGAAAACTAACTTCATCTATATTTCCATGAAGTATAGCTTTTTGCTGATGCTCTGGAAGTTCTGAGTATGGAGTAGTTATACTTATCTTATTATGCGCACAAAAGCCCTTTAAAAAAGTAAAGTAATAACCCTTGTTAAAACCATATACAATTTTTACGGCACCCTTCTCCACAGATAGATCTCTATCTATAATTTTTTCAACATCAAGTGCATAACGAAGTCCTAGACCATCACACTCTTGGCAAGCTCCTTTTGGTGAATTGAACGAAAAAGACAAAGGTTCAAGTGGATCAAAACTTATCTTACAATCAAAACAAGCATTATGCTCACTATAATG
>CAZZAZ010000013.1:0-20913 GCA_964652355.1 uncultured Sulfurimonas sp.
ACTCACCATCCAGGTCTTTCAGAAAAAGATGGTAAATATGATGGTAAATGGTTAGCTATTAATGATAAAGCTAATCCACGTGTAGCTATTATAGACCTTGAAGACTTTGAAACTAAACAAATAGTTGTTAATCCAGTTTTTAAATCAGAACATGGTGGAGCTTTCTTTACTCCAAACTCTGAGTATATCATAGAAGCGGCTCAATATGCTGCTCCATTTGACAATGAGTACCATGCGATAGAGGACTATAAAGAGAGCTACCGTGGTGGTGTAACTTTATGGAAATTTGATCACGATAAGGGTCGTATCCAAGAAGACAAATCTTTTGTTCTTGAAATGCCTCCATATATGCAGGATTTAAGTGATGCTGGTAAAGGTGCTTCTTACGGTTGGGGCTTTACAAACTCATTTAATACAGAGATGTATACAGGTGGAATCGAAGTTGGTATGCCACCAAATGAAGCTGGTATGAGTCGTAACGATACTGACTTTTTACATGTATATAACTGGAAAAAATTAGAGCAACTTGCAAAATCTAAGAAAAATTACAAAATGATTAACGGTATCAAAGTTATCTCTATGAGTACTGCTGTTAAAAATGATGCGTTATTCTTAATACCTGAACCAAAATCACCTCACGGTATTGATGTTTCACCAGATGGTAAATACATTACTGTTTGTGGTAAACTAGATACGCATGCATCAGTATATTCTTGGGCTAAAATCAAAAAGCTAATCAAAGATAAAAAATACGCTGGTACAGATCCATATGGAATTCATATTTTAGATATGAAATCTTCTCTTCACCGTCAAGTTGAACTAGGACTTGGTCCATTACACAATCAGTACTCAAATGTGCCTGGGGAAATATATACATCATTATATGTTGATTCTCAAGTTGTAAAATGGAACTACATTACTGGTAAAGTTATTGATAAGCAAAATGTTCACTATAACATTGGACACCTTTGTGGAATGGAAGGTAAAACTGCTGATCCTCAAGGTAAGTACATCATTGCACTTAACAAATTAACTATTGATAGATTTCAACCAGTTGGTCCACTTCACCCACAAAATCACCAGTTGATTGATATTAGTGGTAAAAAAATGGACTTACTTGTTGATATGCCTTTACCATTAGGTGAACCGCATCAAGCAGTAGCTATTCGTGCTGAAAAACTTCACCCACATGTAAGATACAAGATGGGTACAAACTCTAAAACTGGTAAAATACATAAAGGTAAAACTTTAGCTGGTCAAGAAAAAATTGTACGTGAAGGTAACAAAGTATTTGTATATGCAACTCTTGTTCGTTCACATATTAATCCAGAACGTATAACGGTAAATAAAGGTGATGAAGTAACTATCTATATGACTAACCTTGAACGTGCTCAAGATGAAACACATGGTTTTACAGTTGATAACTACGATATTCATGCATCACTTGAACCTGGTGAAACTTCAACTGTTAAATTTACTGCAGATTTGGAAGGTGTATTCCCTTACTACTGTACAGAGTTTTGTTCAGCTCTTCACTTAGAGATGATGGGTTACCTAATGGTAAAAGATCCTAACAAAACATATGTAGGTGCTAAAAAACTTGCGATGAAAACAATGTCAAAAGCTGAGTTAGAAGCAGAATACAAAAAAACTGTAGCTGTAAATGATGCAACTGATGCTGTTATTCAATCTGTTGTTAAATTCTTAAAAGCTAATGGTTTTGATAAATATAAAACAGTAGCTGACCTTGTAACTGATGCATTTGATCAATATGGTCAAATTCCAGCTCAAAAGAAAAAAGCTGATGCAGCTTATAAATCAGGAGATGTAGAAAAAGCTATTCTTTACGAAAATATGATATGGCAACTAATGGTTAAAACTGCTGACGTTGGAATCCGTGCTAAAGATACATTAGTAAGTAAGATTGCTACTAAAAAATCTGCTTCTGCACTAGCTGGTGAAACAGCTTTTGGTGAAGGTGGATGTGGTGGTTGTCACGTTATTGGTAAAGTTTCTTCTGGTCCAGACTTAACTGGTGTTCTTCAAAGACATGCTGATGGTGAAAAATGGGTTAAAAAATTCATTATGAATCCTGAAAAAATGTATAAAGATCCATATGTTTCAGGTATGATTGATTATTTCAAACTTAAAATGCCTAACCAACATATGAATGAACAAGAAACAAAAGACATTATCGAATACCTTAAATGGGTTGAAGATAATGCTGATTTATTCTAAAAATCAAACTTTCTAACTCTATATAAATTAATAGAGGCTTTTATGCCTCTATTAAAATTTCAAATTGACAAATATCAACATCATTAAAGAATATAAATAATATAATAACCTTAAATTATTTTTATTTTAAGGTATAGCTATGCATCCAAGTATAATAAAATCTAGAATCTTCGCTTCAATCGCACTTTTAATCCTCACAGTTGCTTTTACTTTTCCTATGGTTACCTTCCATTCAACACTCAATAAAATTGATATGGGTAAAGAGGCTGAAATATCTGATTTTACAAAATCCGTATGGGGACTCTATAACTATGGTAGATATAAAAGTCAATCTACAGATAAAGAAGCACACAATAATCTTGAAAAGATGATAGACTCTGCTGCTGAGATTGGAGTAGCATCACTTCCTATATGGGCAGTATCACTAGAAGCTCCAAATTATCCTAAAGAAGCTTTTCCAGAAGGGATTCCTGTATATTTTCATTTTGATGGATTTAGTGGTGAAGTACATGAGATGAATACTATTAATCATTATGTTGGAATGGATCCAATGTGGATTGGTGGTCAATTTGAACGTGAAATTGGTATATACGCCCTACTTACTCTAAGTCTTGGTATGATTTACTTTATAGCATACAACAATAAAATATTTTCATATATTATGCTTGTGCCTATCTCATTACCCCTTCTTTTTATAGGTGATTACTCATACTGGCTTTACTGGTTTGGGCACAATCTTCATAACTGGGGTGCATTTACTATAAAACCATTTATGCCAACTGTATTTGGTGATGGAAAAATTGCTCAATTTACAACACATTCCTATCCAACTATTGGATTTTATCTTATTATTGCAATTAGCTTATTTAGCTTACTCGCATTTTTTGCAAGACAAAAAGCACTAAAAGAGATGAACGAATAAATAATGTTTAAACTACTTTTTATCATTCTTAGCATAAGCACCATACTAAGTGCAAACATTCTTCAAGATGCAATAGACAATGCACCGGAGGGTTCTATTCTTAAACTTCCTGCTGGTGTATATAAAGGTAATATTATTATAACTAAACCTATAACTATACTTGGAAAAGAGCCTGGTGTTATCATAGATGCCGGAGGAACTGGCACAGTTATTACGGTAAATAGCTCTTATGTAACTTTAAAAAACTTAACTATTATTGGAAGTGGTGAAAGACACGAAAAGGTTGATGGTGCAGTTAGTTTCGAGAATGGTTCACAATGTGAAATAAGTGATTGTATTATAAAAGATTGTTTATTTGGCATTGATTTAAAAATGATGCGTAACTCAATAGTTTCAAACAATAAAATATCTTCAAAAGACTTAGATTTAGGTCTTCGTGGAGACGGTCTTAGAATCTGGTACTCACACGACAATATTATAAAGGGCAACTCACTTATAAAGTCTCGGGACATGGTTATTTGGTATTCTCATGGAAATGAAATTATAGGGAACTTTGCAGAGCATTGTCGCTACTCTTTGCACTTTATGTATGCAGGCAAAAATATAGTAAAAGACAATCATTATCAATTTAACTCTGTTGGTATATTTTTCATGTATTCAAAAGACACTATCGCTACTGGAAATACTATAAAAAGTTCTTTGGGTGCGACAGGTATGGGAATTGGTCTTAAAGATGTCTCTAACTTTACTATTAAAGACAACACTATTATATATTGTGCTCAAGGTATCTATATAGATCGTTCACCACTTGAACCAGATACTAGTAACTGGATAGAGAATAATAGGGTTTTATATAACGCTGAAGCATTGCACTTTCACTCTATAAGTGAAGGCAATATTATCAAGAACAATGTACTTATGGGAAATATTGAAGATATTGTTAATGATTCAAGAGGAAGCAAAACAAACGAAAATGAGATTGTAGGAAACTACTGGGACAACTACGAAGGCTTTGATAGAGATGGGGATAACATAGGCGATACTCCTCATCGCGTATATCAATACGCGGATCAGATGTGGGTTTACAATCCTGATGTAAAATTCTTCTATGGAAGTCCCGTTATATCTATGTTAAATTTTTTAGCAAAACTAGCACCATTTACAAAACCTCTATTTTTGCTAGAAGATGAAAAACCAATAGTTAAAGTGAAAGGCTAAGCATGGCTAAAATTCAAACTGATAAAAGAGATTTTATAAAATTTTCCACACTTGGAATACTTGGACTTGCTCTTGGTGGCGGAATGTTCTTTTCACCAATAGCACTAAAAGCTGAAAATAGACTACGCCCACCAGGTGCAGTTGATGAAAAAAAGTTTTTAGCACTGTGTATCAAATGCGGACAGTGTCTTCAAGTATGTCCATATCACTCTATAAAATTATCCGATATGGCTATGGGTCATGGTATAGGTACTCCATACATTGATGCAGATATTCGCGGATGTTATGCTTGTGATGCTGTTCCATGTGTACTTGCTTGTCCAAGTGGTGCACTTGACCATCATACAGAAAAACCTGATGATATCAATATGGGTATTGCTGTTTTAGAATTTCCCGATACATGTTTAGCTATGACAAACACCATAGTTCCAGATAACTATGCAGATAAAATCAAAAACTTTACCTCAAATGCGAGAAATGTTACACCACAAGAGATAGAATTATTAGAAAGAATGGATGAGTTTAAAGACAAAGAGTGTACACTTTGTGCTGATATGTGTCCTATACCAAGTCCAATGAGTGCTATCATGATGGTAGATAACAACTCTGGTGGTAAAAAACCAGAGATTTATGATGGCTGTATTGGTTGTGGCGTATGTCAAGAGGTTTGTCCAACTTCTACTCCATCTATAGTAGTAAAACCGAGAATTACTTATGATCAATATTACAATAAAGCTTAGGAAAATTTATGAAAATTAAAAGATTATTTTTTATATCAACTGTATTCATAATATCACTTCTCACCGGATGTAGTGATGACAAAAATAATACATCAAAAAATATTGAAAAAGAAGCTAGCGCTTCTGGTATTGAAACTATCAAAAATGACAACTCACTTGAGATAAAAGTTGCACAAAAAGAACATGATGGTAAAGATAAACAATACTATTTTGATTATGATATAAAAAGTGCTTATTCACAAAACTCAAGACCAGCAAATACAGATGCTTCTATAAGAACAAAACCACGTACAGCTGTTGACGCTAATCTACATATTAGAAGTCCGTACGAAAAAGTGCAAATATCATTACTAAAAAATGGACTTAGTAAAAAGTTTATTGTTAAATGTTCAGCATGTCATAATAATTATGCGAATGGCATTATTGGTCCATCTCTCTTAGGTAAAAAAACTAAACTTATTATTGAAAAAATATATAAGTTTAAAAATGATAAAACAGCAAATGTACTTATGTATGATTTAGTAAATAAAATGAGTGATACAGAGATTAAAGATATGGCACAAGAGATATACAAATTTAACTTAGAGATTCAAAAAATGAGGACTTCAAAATGAAAAATATAATAGTAGCAATTTTAACTTTAATAGTTTTAGGACTTATGGCATTAACATATAGTAGAGGTGGTGCTTACAATGGTGGGGAACTTGGTAAGGTTATAGAAGACTTCAAAACAGATAATGTATCTGTTGAAAAAGAAATTCGTCAAGATACGCACAAAGAAGATGATGAAAAACTAAAATCACTTCAAGATAAAGCTGGAAGTATTGGTGAAATAAAAGTTTCAAAAGCATACAAAACTAAATGTGCAGCTTGTCATGGAGCTGATGGAAGTGGTATGCAAAATGGTAGAAAACTTATGGGTCCTAAACTTTATGGTCAAGATGCAGAAAAACTATATACTGATCTAATCGACTTTAAAGCTGGTAGAAAAGAGAACCTTATTATGAAAGGTTTACTACTTAATACAGATGAACCTGAGCTTAGAAAATTTGCAGATGAGATTGGTGGATTTGCCTCTCAAAAGAAAGATTAAGAAGTAAATCATGGATAAGTATAACAACAGGGAGACCATAAAAAACACAAGCTTTTGGTCTACATTTTTCTCTACTACAAAAGATGGAAAAACAAGGTTTTCTTATAGAATGAAAAGATGGATATTAGTTATATCTATACATCTACTTTTTTTCTTATCTTTTGCTATTGATATTCAGGTTCTAGAGGGTACTTTAAATGGTTCAAGATTTTTAGGTTTTCATCTAATTGATATATATACAACTATGCAAGTTTATCTATCTACTTACCAGCTACCAGTAAACATGTTAATCGGGACAGTGACTATGGTTTTGTTTTACATGATTGTTGGTGGAAGAACTTACTGTGCATGGGTATGTCCTTATGGAATAATATCTGAAATTGGTGAAAAACTTCACAATATATTAGTAACTAAAAAAATTATAAAAGAGCGCAAATTTGACCATAGAATTAGACACATTTTTTGGGCAATATTTTTAGCTCTCTCTGCATTTTCTGGATACTTAGTTTTTGAAACATTTAATGTTATTGGAATTTTAAGTCGTATGATTGCCTATGGTTGGTCATTAGCTTTTCTTTGGGTTGTAGTTATATTTTTATTTGAAGTATTTGTGTCTCGTCGTGCTTGGTGTACTTATGTATGCCCTATTGGTACAACTTACGGTTATATTGGTAAAGTATCAGCTCTAAGAGTTGAGTGGAATGACAACTGTGATAGCTGTATGGTTTGTCATGATGTTTGTTTTGAGCCACAAGTGCTAGAGATTACGAAAGCGAAATACAAAAAACAGATAGATGAAAAAGAGATTAAAACACAGTATATTACTGGTGCTGATTGTACTCTTTGTGGTCGCTGTATAGATGTTTGCCATGAAGATGCTCTCAACTTTGACTTTAGACTAAAAAGCCTTATTTAGATGATAAAAGTAAATAACTTAACTAAAAAGTTTGGCTCGTCTCTTTCACTTGATAATATAAACTGCGAATTTATAAAAAATGATTATATAGCCTTGATGGGTGCAAATGGTGCAGGAAAAACTACACTTATTCGCTCAATTTTAGGTTACTATCATCCAGATAATGGTGAAGTTCTTATAAATGGACTTAACCCTATAAACGAGCGTGTAAAAGTTTTAAACGATATAAGCTTTGTACCACAACTTCCACCACCAATAAAGCTAAGTATAAATGAGTTAATCTCTTATGTTGAGACTAGTTCAAATGTAGATAAAGAACTAATTTTTCATTTTGCAAATGAGATGAAACTAGATGTAAATACAAACTTACATAAATCATTTTTTAAACTTAGTGGAGGGATGAAACAAAAGCTTCTTATCTCTATTAGTCTTGCTAAAAAAAGTAACATAATAATATATGATGAACCAACTGCGAACTTAGACCCAAAAGCTAGGGATGATTTTTACCGCTTACTAAAACAAAATGAAGATGATAAAGTTCTTCTTTTTGTAACACACCGTTTAGAAGAGGTAAAAGAGTTAGTAAACAGACAAATTTATATGGACTTAGGAAAAATTACAAGTGATGAGAGAGTCAACGTATGAAGAATTTAAAACTAATCGCTTATCTAGATTTAAAAGAATCACTTCGTGCTAAATGGTTTTTAGTTTATTCACTAGTATTTGGTGGACTTATTGCTCTATTTTTTATAGCAGGAGTTACAGAGAGTCAAGTTATGGGCTTTTCAGGTCTTAGTAGATTACTATTGATGTATATACAAATCACTATAGTTATACTCCCTATTTTCATACTTGTAACAACTGTTCGATCAATCTCCGGGGATAGAGACAACCATATACTAGAGTATATGCTCTCTTTTCCAATATCCCTTAGACAATATTATTGGGGTAAAATTATTGGTCGATTTATCACTGTGTATCTTCCTGTACTTTTAGCTATGGTTATAGCTATCATATATGGAGCGATAAAGGGCGCAGATATACCTTGGTCTATATTTTTCCTATACACTGGTCTTTTATTCTCTTTATCTTTTGCATTTTTAGGTATAGCTTTTTTTATCTCTTCATTTGTAAAAAGTAGTGAAGTAGCTCTTGGGATTGCATTTTTTATTTGGATATTTTTACTAGCATTTATTGATATTGCTCTAATCTCTTTAATGATGCAAAATAGATTCTCAACAGAGTTAATCATTACTATCTCTATGTTAAACCCTATGGAGATTTTCCGTATTGCAGCAATCTCGTTGTTTGATCCAGAACTAACTGTAATGGGTCCAGTTGCATTTTATATACTAGATACTATGAGTCAAGCTATGTTTGTACTTTTATCAGTAGTTTATCCAACAACACTCGGACTTATATTTGCTTACTTTGGATTTAGAATATTTAAGAAAAAAGATTTAGTTTAAAAGGAAAAATATGCATAAAATTTCACTAGTTTTAACACTCGCTTCATCATTGCTGTTTTCATACACTATGGATTATGACGAAGATACTATTGGACTTGTTAGAAAAATCAAAGTATATAAAGAGCCAAAATGGGTTTCAAAGATAGAACTAAGCAATGGTAAAAAACTTTTCTTTTGTTCACCAAAATCAATGATAGAGTTTTATCAACAACCTGGAAAATGGGACCATATTGGTGTAAAAAGTGAAGGTGACTTTAAAGATATAATCGTAACTGATTTTAAAACTCAAAAACCAATAGACGCGATGGGTGCTTTTTATATCTATGGTACAAATGTTATTTCACCTGCCGGTGATGACTTAATCCCTTTTGCTTCGTACAAAGATGCAAAAGAGTTCTCAAAAGTAAATCGTGGTATGCGTATCATGAGTTTTAAAGAGATATCACCTGCACTTATTAGACTGATAAATGGAAGAATATAAAACTCTAGAAGTTAAACTTCTGAGTTTTTAAAATCCTAAACTTTGTGAACTCTACATTTTCATCAAGTCCAAGTTCTTTTAAACCATCTTTAGAGATTCTTTGAACTCCCAGAGTTAGTTCTAGCACATCACCTTTTTGTAATATATTTGTAAAAGCCACATCTCTTTTTGCATAAATAAGAGTATCTTTTAAAGTCATATTTGCATTCCAAGGCATAACTTCTTTACCATCTTTACCTAAAGTTCTCTCAAAAACAAAAGGGTCTAAATCTACACTCTTTTTACCTCTAACAATTTTAGCTTTTAAAATACCTTGTCTAAAAGCCTGACCAAACAGAGCATGATTTGATTTGTTTATAACACTTACTTTAAATCCATTTGATGATTGAGTAACTTTAAAGTCAACATACTGACCCATACTTAAGTTTTTATGATAAATCCCTGCAATACCGTGAAAAGCATGTGTAGGAGTATCTAATAGAGTTACCTTAGTTCCAGCAACTTGAGGCATATGACAAGTTACACATGTATTTTTATCTTTTTCATCTATGGCAGCATCAAGCATTGTTATATCAAAACTATGCTTATTGTTAGTATGAGAATGACAACCCATACATACATTTCCAGTATAGTAATTGTTATTTGAATAATCTATTTTATGATAAGGTGAAGCTGTTGATTCTTTTACAAGTCCAAACCATGATGTTACAGTTTTGTACTCAACTTTTCCTTTATCTTTCATATCTTCTTGAGCTGTGTAGAACTCTCTATTTTTACCAGTTACATGATTTATATTAGAATCATCTCCATCTTCAACACTCTCAATACTATGACAATATACACATGAGATTGCTTCATCAGTCTGAATAGAGTTTTTAGCCAAAGTTCCATTTTTAACTGAATCTATATCACTTGGACTATGACATTTTGCACAAGTGTAACCTTTTTCATCCTTTGGATGTTTTTCCCACATAGCCTTATGTATAGGGTTGTTATAAACTGAAGCATTTTTGTGAGATGACTCTGAGTACTCTTGATAAATTATTGGATGACATTTTTGACAAACCTTACTTTCATTTGCGAACAGTGTATTTGAAAGTAAAAGTGCTGTGATTATGGTAAAAAGAAATTTCATATTTTCTCCCTTAGAATATTTGCGTATTCTAACTAAGAGATGAAGCAATAGGGTTGATATATATCAGTTATTATTCAAAGAATGGTACTAGTGCATCTTTATCAATTTTTTTTGTTTTAACATCTATAATATCATGGTCTTTAAAAAACTTTAATATGCGAGAGAGTGTCTCAGGCGATACTCCTAAAATCTCTGCAATTTCTATATTTTTTGTAGTAAAGAAAGTATCTGCATAATTATGAATATATTTAGCTACACGCTCTTTGGAGTCAAGTACTAAGTTTGTGGATATAATATTTTCTAGATTTTTAATCTTTTTTATTAAAGATGTTTGGATATTAAAAGCAAGATTAGGATTTTCAAAAATAATAGCCTTTAGTTTTTTGAAATCTATCTTTAAAATCTCTACGTCAGAATAAGCTTTTGCCGTAGCAGGGTAAGGAATATCTTCAAAATTAGCTACTTCACCAATAAGCTCATTTTCATGAAAATACTTTAGTACAATCTCTTTATGTGAAGATGAAGTTTTATAAAGCTTTATAACTCCATTTGCTAAAAGATAAAGATGTTTAGGCTCATCACCTTCATAAAAAACGATATTATCTTTAGAAATTTTTTGCATAGTTGTAAAATTTTCTATCTTAGATAAAGTTTCATCATCTATATCTTTAAAAAGAATTATATTTTGTACCTGTATTTTCATTTATTTACTTTTTATTTTATTATAAACTTCAGTAAATGATAATATCTCTTTATCTGAACTTATATCTTGTTTTGATTTGTATGCACTGTATCCATAACCCATTGGAGTTGAGTTTCCAGATGTATAAAAAGCTTTTTTTGCATCTATCCATGAGCCATCAAGTACATCTGTAACATATATTTTAGAATTATTAAGTATATCTTTTTTTGTCTCATCTGCCCAAATAACCATACATCCAAGGTCATCAAATTTATAAGTATTGTTATCTACTTTTACTTGTACAGAATTTTTTCTGTCACTTATAACCATTACACAACGTGCACACATATCTCTATCCCAATGCATAGGTGAAATACCATTAGCTTGGTCCTTTTTATCACAAGCAATAATAAAAAAAGTTAGTGCTAAAAGTAAAAAATACTTCATAAAAGTCCTTAAATTATATTTACTGAAAATATATCATAAAAAAGCTTATGAAATTCGAAGTAATTGTAATCTTCTTATAAAAAGTACTACAAGTGCTACAGCTAAAATTTTAAAATCTAACTCACTAGCAAAATGTACATTGGAAAATGTATCACTTTGAGTAGCTTCTGAACCTAACTTTTGCATCTCTAAGATTTTTGGTGAATAAACGGCAGAGAACATCAATGATGAGAATACAGTAGATACCCAACTTACAAATATAATACTATCCCTTTGACCCTGTTTATACATAAATAGCTCATATCCAATAACATAAAATGCTAACACATAAGCCCAATATGAAAAACGATGAAATATTTCACTCATAACTATCCCAGCATTATAATTATCTAAAACAACGTCATGCAATATTGTATCTGTATTAAAAATAACCGGTGCAACAAAAGCACCAAGTACAATAACTGCTCCAAATGAAGAGGCTAAAAGAGTAAGATAAAAAAAGTCTATGTATATATTGCGTTTCATTATAACCTTAGGGTAAAACCTCTATCAAAATCACTTAAATCTTTATAAAAACTCAAGTGTGAAAATGTTTTATTGTTTAATTTTGATGATATTCTACCCTTTTGGTCATAACCTATCTCACATGTAAAAAAGTTAATCTCTCTTTTTAAGACTTCATCAAGCAGGTCATTTATTATTTCATCCCCCACTACACCACCAAATAGAGCATTTTGTGGTTCAAAAGACAAATTAGATTCCAATAACGCTTTATTAGCAATGTAAGGAGGATTTGAGATAAGGTAGTCTATTTTTTCATCTACCTCGTATAACAAAGAACCAAGTCTTAACTCTATTCTATTTTCAAGTCTAAATTTAGATATATTTTTCTTTGAAACTTCTAATGCAACTGGTGAAATATCAACAGCTATAAATTTGGCATTTGGATAAGTTTGTGCTAAAACTATTGATATAATCCCACTCCCTACTCCAACCTCTACAAAAGTTATATCTGTATTTTTATCAGGCACATTTTTTATAACTTCATCAATAAAGAGTTCAGTTTCAGGGCGAGGAATCAAAGCCCCTTCATCTATATAGAACTCTTGTGAATAAAAGCTAACTTTATTTGTAATGTACTCTAATGGAATATTTTGCTCGCGTTTTTTAACCATTTCAAAGAGTTTATCAGTATCTTTAACCTGAGTATTTCGATTTGTTAAAAGCCAAAGTTCATCAACTTCTAAAAAATGCATCAAAAGAAGTTGAGCTTCCCTTGATGCACGAGGTATTTTAGGATTAAGAGTTTGTGTGATCTCTTTTAAAAGCTCTTTAACTATATATTTGCTTGACATGAACTCTCTAAAGCACTTTTATCTATCTCGCCAATATCAACACCTAACTCTTTTAATCTCTCTAAAACAGGAGGGTGAGTGTAGTGAAAAAAGATATATAATGGGTGGGATAATGGAAAACTTTTATTTTCAGTTACTAACTTTTTCAAAGCATTTGCAAGTTCTATTTCACCACCAACACCAGCTAGTTCACTTCCCATTTTATCTGCTGCATATTCATTATGTCTACTTACTATACCCATGATTGGCATCATTATAAATCCAAGAACTGGCATAAATAGCATAAGTAAAATCATTAGTACATATGGTTCTTGTGACAATCCAAGTTCAAAGTAAAGAGACTCCGGTAAATTACCAAATATGCCAAACATAACAAATAACATTGCCCCTACAAGTCCAATATTTTTATAAATATCTCCATGAGAAAAGTGTCCTAACTCATGACCAAGTACTGCTAAAAGCTCTCTAGTACTTAGTTTTTCTATAAGTGTATCATAAAGGACAACCCTCTTAGCTTTTCCAAAACCACCAAAGTAAGCATTTAGTCTTGCATCTCTTTTTGATGCATCACTTACAAATACGCCAGAACTTACAAAACCCGTCTTATCCATAAGCCTTTTTATCTCACTATCTAACTCTTCATCTTGAAGTGGAGTAAGTTTATCAAAAAACATTGCACGAAATGCAGGGTAAAGCATATTTATCATAATCACAACTCCAAAGATAAATATAAAACTCCATAACCACCAAAGCGTAAAAGATGTTATGATTAAGTAGATTCCCCAGATTACAAGTGAACCAAGTAATACAGTCATAACAAAAGAGATTAAAGTGTCTTTTATCCATTGCCCTATACTAGATTTATTAAAACCAAATTTTTCATCTAAAACAAATTTTTCATAATATGAAAATGGTAAAGATATCACAGAACCAACAAGTAAGAAACCTAAAACCATAGCTATATTTAAAACAGCTTCATTTTCAAAAACTATATATTCTTGTAAAAGATTTATACCAAAATCAATCCAAACTATAAATAAAATATAATCCAAAAATGTAGATACTAAACTCATCTTCTCTTTAGCAACACTATAGTTCGCTGCCTGAATAAACTCAGAACTAGACAGAAGTACAGCCTTACCTTTTTTAGCCTGATTTACATAACCTATTTGCATTATACTTGTGTATAAATTTATAAGTACATACAATGTATAGATTGCAACGATTATCATCAACATCTATTTTGTATCCTCTAAAACATAATCAACTACTTTAGACTCTAGTGTTACTGATTTTATAAGCTCTACAACCTTTAAATGCTCAGGATGGACTGCATACGCTTGAAGGTCTTCTTTTGAAGTAAATGAAGAGTATAAAGACAAGTCAAAAGCTCTTTCACTTCTTGAGAAGTCAACTCCAACTTCAATACATTTCAACTCAGGGATTAAACTTGGTAGGGCATTTAACTTATCTTTTACCAACTCTATATTTATATCAAAATTTTCTTCTTTAAATTTAAACATTACTATATGGATTATCATTTTAAACCTTCTTGATTAATTGATGGAATTTTATCTAAAAAAGGTAAAATAAACTTATGAAAAAAACTTTAAAAGAATTTTATGGGGTAGGTATATTATTTTTCTATTTTTTTAAGTGGCCATATTCACTTGGATACCCATATCTATATACTCATGGCTTAAATAATAATTATATCTTAGATACTTTGTGGTTTTATACAATCATATTGATTTTAAAAGATTTTTATATAATGTATAAACGAAAAACTCCTTAAAGAAAACCTTTCCAAAAAAACTCTGCAATTATCACAATAATTCCAATCCCTATAAGATTTAGAATAAACCCATATCTAGCCATATCTTTTATCTTCACAGCACCACTTGTCATGGCTATAGCATTTGGTGCAGTTGCTATGGGCAGCATAAAGGCATAAGAGGCACAAACAGTAGCAATCATCATAAATAGTGTAGCATTGACTCCACTTTGCTCTGCAATAGAATAAATAACTGGAAGCATAATAGATATAAGTGCAGTGTTAGAAGTTATCTCTGTAGTAAATGTTATAAGCATTGCTATACTTAAAATTAATAACACTGGGTGAAATGTAGTTAAAACAAGTAAAAAAGATGCAAATTCATCAGCTAAGCCTGTTTGGGAAAAAGCTTTTGCTATAGAGAAACCTGCACCAAATAAAAACATAATTCTAAAAGGTATCTTTGCCTTATCTTCCATCCAGTTAAGAAGATTAAAATAAGGCATAAATAATACTAGACCAGCAGCTAGAAGTATACCAGCCTCACTTAAACCTAGACCACCCCAATAAGGTCTAATTTGTGCATTTAAAAGAAGTAAAAAACTAAGTCCAGCTATTATGAAAAAAACTTTTTTTTGATCTCTTGTGAGTGATAATTTTTCATTTTTAATATCAATCTTTATATCTTTTACACCAATACTAAGTAATGAAGCTACAACAAAAAACATCAAAAATACTAATGGAAATACTAAAAATACCCATTCTAAAAATGGAATCATCTCCATATTATGATCTTGCATAATACCCATTAGGATTAAGTTTGGTGGTGTTCCAATTGGTGTTAGTATCCCACCAACACTTGCACCATATGCAACAGAAAGTGCAAACCTCATTTTTAGTCGTATATCATTACTTAAAAACAGTGCTATCGAGATAAGAAGTAAGGTTGTTGTTGTATTTGAGAGAACCGAGCTTAAAAGTCCAGCTGTGATAGTTAAAGAAAATATAATCCCTCTAGGCGTTGGAGGAAAAATATTTAACATTTTATTTGATATCCATGTATGAAGCTTAGTCTTTTCAACTGCAATTGCAAGTAAAAATCCACCTAAAAATAAATATATTATAGGATGTGAATAATTAACAGATGTCTCTTTAGTCGTTAAAATTGAAAATGCAGGAAATAAAATGATGGGAAGTAAAGAAACAACAGCTAAAGGAAGACCTTCATTTGTCCATAATGTAACAAGTAAGGCAATTAATCCAAGTAAAGAAGCTTGTTGAGCTGTAAAAATTATTAAAGAAAGTATAAATACCATAAATCCAATAATTAAAGCTAATGCTATCTTAAAAACTTGTTTTTTGGTACTCATCATCTATATTTTTCCTTTTATAAATAAGATTATACATAAAAAAAGATTTATAAAAAGTACTATCTTTTATAATCATTTTAAGTTATAATGTTCATAAATATAAATTATAAGGACTATATTATGCGTAAACTTTTACTCTTGCCATTTCTTCTATCTAGCTCTATTTGGGCTATGAGTCCAGAGGATGTTGAAACACTAGCTGAAAACAAATGTAATGAATGTCACCTTATTGGTAAACTAACACGAGATAGTTTTAAAGAGATAAAAGCACCACCAGCTTGGGGGATTGCTAGAAAAGTAAAAGAGAAGTATAAAAATAGACTTAATGGAATAGACTACATAGTAGATTACGCAATAAATCCAGACTCTAAAAAAATGTTATTTCCAAAAGAGACAATAGAGAGATTTGGTCATATGCCTTCACAAAAAGGTAAGGTTACAGAAGAAGAATTAAGAGAGATAGCTAAATATATTTTAGATAAATAAACTTAACTAGAGAGTAAGTCTTTTAGACTTTCTATGGGACTTTTACCCTCTAACATCTGATAGACTTCTTTAGCTATTGGTAGATACAAATCTTTGGTTTTTGAGATCTCATGAAGAGCATAGGTGGTACCAATACCTTCAGCTACTTCACCTAACTCTCTTAGTATCTCATCTTGAGATTTGCCCTTTGCCATTCCAAGACCTACACGAAAATTTCTACTCATATTTGAACTAGCTGTTAAAAACAGATCACCAGCCCCACCAAGACCTGTAAAAGTACACTCTTTTGCTCCATAGGCTAAACCAAATCTTTGCATCTCCACTAAACCACGAGAGATTAAAGCTGCTGCTGCATTTTTACCAAGACCTAGACCTTCACATATTCCTGCTGCTATTGCTATAACATTTTTATATGCTCCTGCTACTTCTGCCCCAATAACATCAGTTGAAGTATATGCCTTTATAAAGTCTGGAAAAAGATTTGCAAACTCGAAACTTAAGTTCTCATTTGAAGAGTTTACAACTAAAGCAGTTGGTAAAGACTGTATAACTTCTGATGCGAATGATGGACCTGAAAGAAAGGCAATATTTGTCTCTGGTACAAAATCAGCATAAATTTCATTTAAAAACTTTGAACTACTAGCTTCAATACCTTTAGATGCTACTAATATCTTTTGTCCATTAAATACAAAATTATCTTTGAGCCAAGAAGAGACTTGTTGTGCAGGGACAGTTATGACTAAATACTCACACTTTAAAATCTCTTCAAGTGAAACAAAATTAGGTAAATTTCTTGGCGAACGAGAGTTAATTAACACATCACTATTTTTAGAAAAAGCAAAAGCTAATGCACTGCCCCATTTTCCTGCTCCTATGACTCCAATCTTCATGATCTACCCCCCTATCAATTTTTCAAATGTATCTAAATCTTTTTCATAACCAGCTGTTACAAGTATATCACCGTTTGAGATATAGTTATGTTTAGCTTTAGATGAGTATATAAACTCACTACTCATATCTTTATGGATTATAGATATTATTATAATACCATGGTCCCTACTCCAATTAATATCTGCTGGAAATTGGCCATTGAATACTTCCTCTTTGGTTACTGTAATTTGTTCTATCTTCAGGTCAGAATTTTCATATAATATATTATGT
Organism: uncultured Sulfurimonas sp.; assembly: GCA_964652355.1. Taxonomy (GTDB): domain Bacteria; phylum Campylobacterota; class Campylobacteria; order Campylobacterales; family Sulfurimonadaceae; genus Sulfurimonas. The sequence goes on from CAZZAZ010000013.1 coordinate 17,488, forward strand.
AGCACTTCCGAAATAATCGGTTTTTTCAACATATCTGTAATAATATTTGCACTAGTTTCAACTATTGGTATAACTTTTGAAGCACCTGCCATATGCAGTTTATTTGCATCTTCACTATTTTTTGCAAGTGCTATTATTGGTATATCTCTAAAAGCAGCACGTAAAGAGATAGTTAAAAATATGTTTTCCGCCTCATCACTTAATGCACAAAATATTTTTGATTTTTCTAAATCATAGTTATTTTGTAAATCATCCCAGTCATCACTTAAATCAAAATGTTCTATATTGAATTTTTCACTATGCTCTAAAAAATTATCTGATTCATGTAGGTTAAAAATAGTAATATCATCATACTTATGTGTGACATTTTTCGCTATCTCTAGACCGTACTCGTTATATCCAAATATCAAAGCAGCTACAATTTTCATGCAATATCCTCTAAATTTGTTTTCATTGATAAATGTTTTGTAAACTCTTCAATAAACAAGAAATTTCCAATAACAAGTAATACATCTCCAGTTTCAATTAATGTATCATCTATAGGATTAAAAAAGAACCTTTTTGTAGATTTTTTATATATACCAAGTAAAACTATACGAAAAGATATGTTATCAAGATTTGATACTTTTACAACACTAGATGCTATTCTTTCTGTTACTGTAATTTCATCTAGTTTAATTGTGCTATTCTCTGATCTAATTGTATGAATGGCTTCAAAAGCAACTGGATGTCCTACATATTCTCTAGCAACAAGACCTACAAACTCTTTATCATATAGTAGCTCATTTATACCAGATGACAAAAGCTTATTTCTATTTGAGTTATTCATCAATAAAGACATGATATACACATCTTTATTTACAGATCTCACAGTTAACGCTGTATAAACATTTTCTACATCATCCTCTCTCAAACAAAGGATTGCCTTAACTTGAGTTGATATATTTATATTTAAATTTTTATAACTATCTACACTACCAGGATTATAGTTTAAAGCCAAAAGCCCATCTTTCTTAGCCATATCTATTCTGTCTTTAGAATCATCTAAAATAACTACATGATAATCAGACTTTAACAATTTTCTAGCTACCTCTTTTGCTATACTTTCATAGCCACAAATAATATATACACTTTTTAATTTTGATACATCTTGAACAACTTTTACTTCTTTGATATCTTCTAACTTTTCTGTAAAAGCAGATACAAACAAAGATGTGGTAAAAGCTAAAACTGATATACCAGTAAGTATAACTATAACAGCTACAAATTGCCCTTCAGGACTAACAGCAACTACATCACCATAACCAACTGTTGATATAGTAACAATAGACCAGTAAAATGCTTCATACAAAGTATCTATTGGAGAGTTTGGATTATTTGCTTCCATCACATATATCAAAACAGAAGAGATAAATACAACCATAGAAGCAAACATACTTAAGGTCAAAAATTCAAACTTTTTGGTTGATAAAATTGAGCTAAACATTTGAAGACTTTTTGCATATCTAAAAAGTTTAAATACACGGAAAAGTATAAATATACGAAGAAGTCTTAACTCATGGAAAAAAGGCATTATAGCTAGTAAATCTATAAGTGCTTTAATAGAGAGGACATACTCTAGTTTATCTCGCACAACCCTTTTTACAACAAATAACAGATCAAAATCTCTATTTAAAAGATCACTATACTCATCTTGATGCATAATGACTTTTGAAATGCTACTATACACCCAAAACCTAAGCAAGTATTCAATAAGAAAAATAATTGAAATAACATATACATTGAAGATATTTAAGTAATTTGGAATCTCTTTTTTTACTTCATAAATCAGTATAGAGACACTAAAAAGAATTAATATACTCATAAAAATATCGAAATATTTTTTATATCTATATTCATCATTTTCTAAAAGATTATAAAAGAATCGTTTTTTATGCTGATACCGTACTGAGTTATTTAAATAATATGCAACATCTACTAAAAAACGATTAAAAAATTTCATTTATCCCAACTTTACTTTAAGTACCTCATTAACAGCTTGAGGATTTGCACTCCCTTTAGAAGCTTTCATAACTTGACCTACAAAGAAGCCAAAGAGTTTATCTTTACCACCTTTGTATTGCTCAACTTTTTCAGGATTAGCAGATATAATTTCATCACACATCGCTTCAATTGCACCAGTATCTGTTACCTGTTTAAGTCCTAGTTTTTCAATAACAGAGTCAATATCTTCATCATTTTCCATGATATAGTCAAGCACTTCTTTAGCAGCTTTACCAGAGATAGTTTTATCATCAATTCGCTTAGCTAAAAATCCAAGTTTTTTTGCATCTACTAGTGAATTAGTAATATTTACATCACCTTTTAAACGAGCAGGAAGTTCGACTGTTAAAAGTGTTGTAGCAGTCTTAGCCGTAACTTCATCTTCATTCATCATCGTTTCAAAAAAGTGTGCCATTTCAACATTAGCAGTTATTACACCAGCATTATATTCATTCATATTGTATTCGCTAATAAATCTTGCACGCTTAGCATCTGGAAGTTCAGGGATTTGTGAGTACTTCTCAAACATCTCATCTGTTACAACAGCTTTAAGTAAATCAGGCTCCGGAAAGTAACGATAATCAGCAGCTTCCTCTTTACCACGCATAGATCTAGTTTCATTTTTATCTTGATCATAAAGTCTAGTCTCTTGGCAAATCTCTTGCTCATAAATACCATCTTCCCAAGCTTCGCTCTGTCTTTGCACTTCAACCTCGATAGCTTTTTGAATAAACTTAAATGAATTGATATTTTTCACTTCAACACGAGTATAAAGTTTCTCGTCACCTTTTGGTCTGATAGATACATTTACATCTACACGAAATGAGCCCTCTTGCATATTTGCATCACCAATATCTAAGTAACGAACAATAGAATGAAGTTTTTTAAGGTACAGTATCGCTTCTTCTGAACTACGCATATCTGGTTGTGTAACAATCTCTAAGAGTGGAGTCCCTGCACGGTTTAAATCAACTTTAGAAACATCTCCATCATGTATATTTTTACCAGCATCAGCTTCAATATGAGCAAAACCAACACGGATAGTTTTTTGACCACCATCTTCAAAGTCAATATCTAAAGTACCATTTTGAATAACTGGAGTGTAAAACTGAGTGATTTGATATGCAGTTGGACTATCTGGATAAAAGTATGACTTTCTATCAAAATATGATGTACGATTAACTGTCGCACCAATAGCAGTACCAAGCATTACAGCTTTTTGCAACACCTCTTTGTTTAGTACTGGAAGAGCTCCTGGAAGAGCAAGACAAGTTGGACAAGTATTTACATTTTGTTTGTGGTTAAAACTCGTAGGACACGAGCAAAATAGTTTAGTTTTTGTGTTTAATTGTACATGGACTTCAAGCCCTATAACTGTTTCAA
>CAZZAZ010000014.1:0-20773 GCA_964652355.1 uncultured Sulfurimonas sp.
TTACATCTAAGTGGAGTAAATGTTCTTTTTGTTTCTGGGAAAGTTCCCACGTCTACATATTTTACACGAAGTCTCCATGTACTAAGTGGAACTTCATTTTCCACTTTACAGGCGATTTCACACCCTTTACATCCCATACACAGATGTAAATCAACTAGGAAGCCTAATTGCATATATTCTCCTTATAGCCTTATTATGGCAAATGTTAAGATTTATAACTTGAGCTAATTTTTTTAAAAAGATATCCTTATACAAGCGTATAATAGGATTTCTTATTGTAAGAATACTACTCTTATAAAGCTTAAATTTTCTTATAAAAATATAATTATTTTGTGATAAAGTTATCAAATGTGTAGAATTAGATAGTGAATATTATTGATTTAAAATAGGAGTTTTTTTATCCTATTTTAAAGACTTTTTAACTTTTATGCATAATTTAAATTATTCTTTGTCTTTAATATGTCTCGCAAATTAAATACTGATGGTTAGAGGAGTAAAAGGCATTGCCTTTCTACTCTTCTTCATCCTCATCGTCACCCATCTCAGCAGCTTCAGCAGCGATATTTTGCATCTGTGCATGTTTAGCTACATTTAATCCATGTTCATATGTAAGTTCGCCACCCATTTTACCTTGAGACAAAATACCTGCTGATAAAACTGCAAGTAAGATTATTGCAAATAATTCGATTTTATACATTTTTTTGAGACAACCAAACATTTTAATAAGTGCTACTACTACCATAGCAATTGCTAAATACTGACCTAGTTTAGCATGTTCCCCAAGAAGTGACGGTGGACTAACATAATCAAAACTAGCAAGAGTCTGAATAACAACACCGGCATCATTCTTACCTGTAAAATACGCTACTACAACAAATATTGCAGCAAAAATTAAAAATCTAGTAGATACTTTTGACATTACGTCTGTTGGTCTAAAAAGGTATATAAGTCCTAAAACTAAAGATATGATTGGTAGTGATATAGCAAAATGCGCTGCGGCTGGATGTAACATGATTAAAACCTTTGTATTAAATTAAAACAGATTTTACTCATTATTTTATAATCTTTTCTTATAAAATAATACTAGATTAAACTTTTAAAAAAACTCAAGTTCTCCTTCATCAGAATTTTCTGCAGATTCATCATACTCTACAAACATTATTATAGTATCTACGTTTGAGAAAAATGAACTATCTAAGAAATGAGGATTACTAGTATTGTTATCAAAAATCTCTTTACGCCAAACTATTAAATCATTTACAAAACCTTCAAATAATACTGAGATATTTGACATTTTATCTTTTTCATTAAAAAGTAATTCAGAATTAAAAGAAAGGTTTTCTCCTAGTTTACGTATAGATTGACCAAGCTTTGTAAATAAAGGGTAGTTACTTAAAATAGTTCCATATCTTCGAACTTCTTTACCTAATGAATTTATATTATCTATACTTGAACCCTGTCTCATAGTTACAGATACAGCTAAAGAGTCTATATCATCTTCTAAATCCTGTAATTCATATATATCAGCTTCTATAAAATATTCTGTATAGTTAATCTCTTCAAATTCCTCTTTTTCTTCTTCTACTTCCTCTTCTAGCTCAACTTCTTCTATAATTACTTTTGGATTATCTATATATCTATTTTTAATATAGTTAATAATTACACCCTCAAAATTTTTGTCTAATATATAAGATGCATCATCAAATACATTTTGATTAAACGTATATTTATCAAAAATAAAAGATGTCATCGTATTTTTAAAATTAACACAAATCATAAAAATATCTTCAAGTGCTAAGTCTTTATTTTTAAAAAACTCTAACATTACAAAAACAACAGGGCAATTACCTACCTCTGCTTTACCTTTTATCACATTTAAAAAGTATTCTATTACCTTTATACCATAGTGAGACCTAAAAAACTCCACATCTATAGAGTGCTTTTCTAATCTCTCTTTAACAGTTTGATTTTTAACCCAGTTTTTAGAGATTAGTTCTTTATATTTTTCTAAATCATTTAATATATCTTTAGATGAGTTAAAATTACTTGCATCTTGTCTATCAATATGAAGTTCATTTAAACTTTCTATTTGATCATAATGTTCTTGAACCAATTTTCTATCTGATACTATTTGAGTAGTAGTATATAAAACTTTTTTTAGTTGCTCAACTTCAATTGGCTTAGTTAAAAATCCATTAACACCTAAATCAACTGCATCATGAAGATATTGTGTCTCATTAAATGCGGTAACAAATATAATAACTTGTTTAATATATAGTTTTTTAATCTTTTGACTCATCTCCAAGCCATCCATATTTGGCATGTTGAGATCAGTTATAACAATATCATATTTTACACCATGTTCATTTTCACAAGCTTCGTATTTACCAAGTCCGTCTAAACCATCAACAGCAACATCTACGTTATTGAAGTAATTGGAAAAAAGTTTCATAGTGATTTTTCTTAAGACATCATCGTCTTCAACATATAGAACATTTAAACTTTTTGAATTTTCAAAAATTAATTTATTATCAATTTGCATTTTATAACCAGTTATCTTTTTTTGTTACCGCTAGTGTATCATAAAATAACAAAAAAATACAATGTTTAATTTAGTTTTTCAATCTAACTCTTACAGATTGTTCATGAGCAGTTAAACCTTCAGTGTTTGCTATAAGTGCACACTCTTTACCAATTTCATTTATAGCTTTGTTGCTAAATGAGATTATTGACGTTTTTTTCATAAAGTTTTCGACTCCAAGTGGTGAATAAAACTTAGCAGTCCCACCAGTTGGAAGAGTATGATTTGGTCCAGCTACATAGTCGCCTATCGCTTCAGGAGTATTGTGTCCTAAAAAAATTGCACCTGCATGTTTGATAAATGGTAGTAAATCAAATGGTGAAATAGTTGCAACCTCTAAATGCTCAGGTGCAATTTCATTCATAAGATTTATCGCTTCTTCCATATCATTTGTTACAATAATAGCACCACGCTCCTCAATAGACTTTCTAGCAATCTCTTGACGTGGAAGCTTCACTAACCAATTTTCAAGTTCTATTTTTACCTCATCAGCTAACTTTTGTGATGGAGTGATTAAGATAGAACTTGCCATCTCGTCATGTTCTGCTTGAGAAAGTAAATCTATCGCTAAATGATTTGCATTTGCCGAATCATCTGCTAAAATCCCTATCTCACTTGGTCCTGCTATCATATCAATATTTACTTCACCAAAAACCATCTTTTTTGCAGTAGCTACAAAAATATTCCCAGGCCCAGTAATAACATCAACCTTAGGAATATTTTCAGTCCCATAAGCCATAGCAGCAATAGCACTTGCTCCACCAACCTTATAAACTTCACTCACTCCACACAAGTGACATGCTGCAAGTAAAAGCTCATTTGGCTCATTATCTGGGGTAGGTGTACATACAACTATATTTTCAACTCCTGCAACTTGAGCAGGGATAACATTCATAAGAAGTGATGATGGATATGCTGCTTTCCCGCCAGGTATGTAAAGTCCTGCACTATCAACCGCTGTAACTTTTTGACCTAAAATCGTTCCATTATCTTCAGTATCAAACCATGATTTTGGTTTTTGTTTCTCGTGATATACTTTGATTCTATCATACGCTAGGTGCAATGCTGATTTTAATTTTTCATCAATATTGTCATAAGCTTTAGACATAGACTCTGTTGAAATTTTTAACTCTTCATCAGTTTTTGGTGTCCAATTATCAAACTTTGCTATATGCTCTTTTAGTGCTTTATTTTTATCAATTTTTATCTCATCTATAATATTTGACACTATCGAACTAACAGTTGCAATATCCATCTTTCCACGCCCTAGTAACTCTTTGAACTGGGCTTTAAATTCATTAGCATTTGAATTTGTAAAAATCATTGTATTTTCTTTCCTTGTTGTTTTTCAAACTCTTTTTTTACGATATCTATCGCTTTTAACAAGTCACTTGAACTAAGTGCACCCATTAAAGCTTCATACATTGGTTCACCATTAGACTTTAAAAACCATAAAGCTGGAGTACCTGGTCTCCATAAGCCTTTTGGCATATAATCTTTTTCATCAGAATATGATATTATTGATACAAAATTATTATTTAATGTATCTATAACTTTTTTATCAGAAAAAGCTGTTTTTTCCAAAATTACGCAGTACTTACAAGTATGACGAGAAGAAACAAAGAATACAGGTTTATTAAACCTTGTAGCTTCTTTAATTCCACTATCAAAATCTTTTGCCCACTTAATCTCTGAAGCACTTAAATTTACTGCAAACATCAACATTAAATATATAAAAATTTTACGCATATTAAACCTTTTTCAATAATTCTTTAGCACAAGATAGTGCGGTCTTATCTGTTACATCTATGATAACATCAGCAAGAGCTAAATACTCTGGACGTCTCTGCTCATATAACTCTTTTGCTTTTTTTAAGTCACTTAAAAGTGGTCTTTTTTTAAGCTTTTTCACCGCATTTGGATGGGCTTTAATTCTATCTATGATTTTATCAAAAGGAGAATCTAAAAGTACAATTGTACCAATTTTTTTAATATTTTTTTGTTTATAAAATCCACCTCCTGTAGAGATCAGTGTATTATTAACACTTGACTCTAGCCAAGATGCAAGTTTTTTTTCTAAATTTCTAAAGTGTTCTTCACCACTTTGTTCAAAAACTTTTTTTATAGTTTTATTTTCCATGCTTTCTATCAAGTCATCCGTATCTATAGCTATATAATCCGACTGCTTAACAATCTCTCTTGCAATAGAGCCTTTACCAACTCCCATAAAACCTATAAGAACAATATTATTTTTCAATTTATTCTATTCCTTCTACCGAAATATTAAATGCACTCATGTCAAACTCTGGTTTTGTTTTTATTATTTTCATATATACCAAAACAGGCGATATGATATTGTACTCTAAAATTAACATACTTAATATAAATGTTGATGCAAAAATTGGTAAAATTTCTGGTGTGTAATATGAAAACATAAATCCAATCAGTGAAACAAGATAAAGCCAAAACTGAACTCTTGCTAAATTTTTATTTATCATATCATTCATCGTAGGGATTGACATATAACCTTTTGAATTTAGGTGAAACCAGACTAAGAACGGTACAATTTTATAAAGCATTCCAATCATTATAGAAAGTACAAAACCACCACCTATCAAAATTGATACCATACTTATAAACTCATCATCATAAAAATCATTTATAGCCCATGAAAAAGTACCAAGTGTCATAAACACAGCAGCTGTACGCCAGTAAAATATGGTAACATCGGTGACAGGACGACGACGCTTATCAAGTTTCATCCAGACAGTGGTAGCAAATGCCCAGAAGAAGTTAGCTATCCAAATTTTTGCAAATACAGGATAAAATTCATACAAATTCAAAATAAGCCAAAGAATAAGACCAATAGTTATAAGCCAAACCACCTTCGTTTTACAAAACTTTTTAAATCTTGGCGCTACATAAAACATTGGTAAGATATGAAAAGAGACACCTATGATAAGCACTCCAGCGAAACCAAAAATTGCCCAAACACTATGTACATTTGCTAAAAGAGAATGAAAGTCTGAAAACTTGCCTATGCCATAAGATGACAGTAAGTAGATCCCTATAAGTACAATCACAAATGCAAAAACTAGAGATGTGATGATAGCTCTAACACTAGCTGTAATATTGCTAACACTCTTTAGTGCTATTAACATTGCGATAATCATACTTAAAAAGCCAATTCCTAAAAATACTGATGCACTTAAAATGATTTTTGAATAACTCCCCAGTAAACCAAAAATCATAAACAAAGTACCAAGGACTAAAAAAGCATGTGATATTTTAGACACTAGTCCTATGTGTGGTACTCTAACTCCTGCAAGGACTGGTAACATTTGTGTTAATGCACCAAGCATAACAAAACCTAAAAACCCAATAGTTATAGCATGAGTTACGGCAATAGATTCCAATGAGTATCTACTGTTTAAAACCCCTGCATCTGCAAAAAGAATTAAGAAACCTGCTAGAAGCCCAAAGAGTGGTGCTGTTAAAAAAAATCTTAATGGTGCTGATATTGGTGGAGCTTGATCAGCTGATAATCCGTTTAAATCCAAAGTACTATCCTACTTCTCAACCACCATAGAATCCATCATATCTACAATACGATCAGATTCAGCACTTAAGTGTTGTTGTGCCATGGTATAAAGCATTTGTTCCTCTTTCATATTGTGCTGTTGCATCAAAATCATAAGAGTTTCAGAATTTCCAAAAAATTTATCTTTATTTTTATTTTCTATTGCTATTTTCATATCTGAGATTAAACTTCTCATCTGAGTATGTTCTTGCCTCATCATGGCAGTTGGACCCTGCGTCATACCAGTTTTTATCTCAAATTCTAAAAACATAACTCTTTCTTCCATTTGGAAATGTCTTTCTGTATTTTGTGCAAACTCTCCGTAAGCTTCTTGTGAAGTGGTTATATCATTTGCAACTGCATCTTCCATGTTTGCAAACAGCTCATCACAACGAGAATGATCGGTTGATAAATATTCTTTTATTGTAGCCATAAATAGTACCTTTTAAAATTATTGCTAGAATTATAATGAAAATAGATAAAAGCACGATTATTTTATATCAAGTTTGATTTTACTACTATGTTTTTAAACAAGTTTTTACTATAATATCTTTTTTAATATATATAGTTAATTTAATAGGATATTTAATGAAAAATAAAAAATTTATAACTCTAGGTTTTGCTTCTGTAACACTAGCACTCAGTCTATTCTTTTCTACAAATGTATTTGCTTCAGTTGAAAAAGAAACTCCTGAAAAAAAAGAAGCTTCAAGGCTTGAGGCATTAGCAAAATTTACAAAAGTAATATCAATAGTTGAACAATACAATGTTGATGAGATAACTATTGAAGAGCTTATGAATAAAGCACTTGATGGGATGATGACTAACCTTGATGCCCATTCAAACTACTTAACACAAAAAGACTATAAAAGACTCAAGGTTCAAACGGATGGTGAATTTGGTGGTTTAGGGATTACTGTTGGTATCAAAGATGGTGCATTAACGGTTATTGCCCCGCTTGAAGGTACACCTGCTGATAAAGCTGGTCTAAAATCTGGTGATATAATCTTAAAAATCAACGATAAATCAACTCTAAGCATGACCATAGATGAAGCAGTTTCCATTATGCGTGGAAAAGTTGGCGATCCGATTGACATAACTATTGTTCGTGAAGGGGAAAACAAACCATTACCTATCCATATAGTTCGTGGTATTATAACTATTGAATCTGTTTATACAAAAACTATTGGTGAAGATATTCAGTATATACGTGTAACAAGTTTTGATAAAAAAGTTGTTGAAGATGTATCTAAAGCTATAAGAAAAGCTAAGAAAAAAACTAAAGGTATTATCTTAGATTTAAGAAACAATCCTGGTGGACTTCTTGATGAAGCAGTTGGGCTTGTTGATATTTTTGTAGATAGTGGAAAAATTGTATCTCAAAAAGGTCGTAAAAAATCTGATGAACAAACATATAAAGCAAAATCTTCAACAACACTAACTAAAGCACCATTAGTCGTTTTAGTAAATGGTGGTAGTGCAAGTGCTAGTGAGATTGTTAGTGGTGCACTACAAGACCATAAACGTGGTGTTATTGTAGGACAAAATACTTTTGGAAAAGGTAGTGTTCAAGTAGTACTTCCTATAACAGAAACTGAAGCTATAAAACTTACTATTGCAAGATACTACCTGCCAAGTGGTCGTACAATTCAAGCAGTTGGTGTTAAACCAGACATTGAAGTCCTACCAGGTGAAGTAAAAACTCGTACAAATGAGTTTGCTCTAAAAGAATCAGACCTTAAAAAACATCTAAAAGAAGAGTTAAAAAAAGTAGATGGAAAAGACTCTGATAAAGAAGAGAAAAAAGAAGATAACAAGCATATAATTACAAAAGAGATGATGCAAAAAGATATTCAACTTAAAGAAGCTGTTGATATTATCAAAGCACTAATTATTACACAAGGATAAAAGATGGAAAAAAGAGAATTACTATACGAAGGTAAAGCAAAAAGATTATTTTTAACTGATGATGAAAATCTAGTTATATCAGAATTTAAAGATGATTTAACTGCATTTAATGGTGGAAAAAAATCAAGCGAGGCAGGAAAAGGTGCACTCAACAATAAAATTTCAACTGAACTTTTTAAGCTTTTAGAAGCAAACGGTATTCAAACTCACTTTGTAGAGATGTTAGATGACAACCACATGCTTCACACAAAAGTTGATGTTATTTTTATAGAAGTTATTGTTAGAAATATAGCAACTGGTTCACTTTCTCGTAACCTTGGTATTGAAGATGGTAAAGTTCTTCCTTTTACTCTTGTAGAGTTTGATTACAAAGATGATGATTTAGGTGACCCTAAACTAAATGACCAACATTGTCTTATCTTAGAGCTTGTAGAATATCAAGATGAGCTAGATAAACTTCGAAGAATGGCGAGACAAGTAAATGATATTTTAAAGCCTTACTTTGCAGATAAAGGACTAAATCTAGTTGACTTTAAACTAGAATTTGGAAAAGATTCAAATGGAAACATCATCTTAGTAGATGAGATTTCACCTGATAATTGTCGTTTTTGGGATATAGAGAGTGGTGAAAAGATGGATAAAGATAGATTTCGCCAAGGTTTAGGTGGGCTTACAGTAGCTTATGAACAAGTTTTAAATAGAATTTTAGGAAAATAAATGAAAGCAATAGTAAATGTATCTTTAAAAGCAGGCGTATTAGATTCTCAAGGTAAAGCTGTTCATCATGCTCTTGATTCACTTCACTTCTCAGGTGTCAAGGATGTAAGAGTTGGAAAACAAATAGTTTTACAACTTAGTGAAACAGATAAAGAAAAAGCTATGAAAGATGTTACACAAATGTGTGAAGATTTACTAGCAAATACAGTTATCGAAGATTATGAGATTGAGTTAGTATAATGAAGGTAACTATACTTCAGTTCCCTGGAACAAACTGTGAGTACGATACACAACATGCCTTTGAAGCACTTGGAGCTACTACTGAAATACTTTGGCACAAAGCAGAGTCTCTACCATCTGATACAGATCTTATAGTTGTAGCTGGTGGATTCTCTTATGGAGACTATCTTAGGTCTGGTGCTATCGCTAGGTTTTCACCAGTTATGAAAGCTGTTAGTGCTTATGCAAACAATGGTGGAAAAGTTTTAGGTATCTGTAACGGTTTTCAAGTTTTAACAGAAGCTGGTTTACTTCCAGGTGCGTTAAAAAGAAATGAATCACTACACTTTATCTCAAAACACCATACCCTAAAAGTTGAAAATAACGATAATATCTTCTTAGAAAAATTAAACAACGGAGATATTGTAAACATCCCAATAGCACATCATGATGGAAACTACTTTATTGATGAGGATGGATTAAAAGATTTAGAGTCAAATAATCAAGTTCTTCTTAGATATACAGATGAAAATGGTGAAATCAAAAATCCAAATGGAAGCGTATCTTCTATTGCAGGAATTTGTAACAAAGAAAAAAATGTATTTGGGCTTATGCCACATCCTGAACGAGCGATGGAGTCTATTCTTGGAAGTGACGATGGAGTTAAAATGCTTCAAGGCTTTTTACAAGCGTGATACGTTTACTCTTTTTAACTTTAATATTATTTGCAACTCTCTTTGCAGAGGATATTAAAGAAGATTTAATTAGCACGACAGATAAAAAAAACGTTTTATATCTAAGCTATGAAAATCTTCCCTCAAGAGTTATAAAAGGTGAAATATTTTCACTAACAATTAAAGCTTTATCAACTGTTGAAAAATTCACAGATATTACTTATGAGTTATCACCTCTAAAGGGTTTAGAACTTCTTAGTTATTTTCCTGTACGACAAGAGAAAGGGATGTATTACTATGAAACATTTTACTTCTTAGTAAATGGAAATTCTGCTGAGATACCTAGTATAACTGGTACCCTACTAGATTATCAAGAGCATATTTTTAAAAAAGCATATCTAAGCTCTAAAAAACTAGAAGTTATCAGCCTAAACCCAAAAAATGATTTTTCAAATATTGTAGCAAAATCTTTAGATTTAGTTGAATATAAAACTACTAGCTATGATGCAGAACATAACATTATAGTTTTTGTTGCTACTGCTTCGCAAGCAAATATTTCAGTTTTTAAGCTTCAAAATGTTTATAAACAGGGTGTTGAATCTATTGAAGAATCTTATTTTGACTCAAAAATAACTTACTATGTAATCATAGATAAAAAGATACAGAATTTTTCTTTTTCTTATTTTAATACTATTAAAAATAGCTTTATAAACTTAACAATACCAATCATAGTAGATGATGACAGTGTAAGTACTCAAAGTGATTTAAAACCAACAGATCAATCTCGCCAAAGATTAAAAATGGCTATAGCTGCTAGTGTAGCTTTAGTTGGTTTACTAATTGTATTTTGGAGAAAAAAATATATATACTTAATATTTGCGATAATTCCATTAATATATGTTGCTTACATTGCAGTGCCGTCTCAAGAGATATGTATAAAACAAGGCTCAAGCATAACTCTTTTACCTGTAAACAATGGTACTATTTTTGAAATCACTCCAAGTAGGTACTATTTACAAAAAGAGGGAAGTATAGAAAACTTCACAAAAGTAAAACTAAAAAATTCTAAAATTGGTTGGGTAAAAAATGAAGATATTTGCTCATATTAGTTGGTTTTTTGCAACCATAATTATTTTTATCTCCCTTACATTTATGATAATAATATTTAAATTTGTTCCAAGACCGTATAGTCGAAAAATTTCATCTTGGCTTATAAGACTTAGTATATTTTTTTCATCTGATATAAAAGGAAAAGAGGATCCAAACGCTCAAATGTTTTTACTAAATCATGAAAGTGATTTAGATATAGCACTAATGGAGACCATCACTTCAAGAGATTTAGCATGGGTAGCAAAAAAAGAACTTTTTGATATTCCTTTTTTTGGTTGGGCATTAAAACTTCCTAAAGATATAGCAGTTGAGAGAGAAAGTAAAACTTCCCTTGTCAAACTACTTCGTGATGCAAAATTTGTCTTAGATGATAACAGAGTTATAACAATGTTTCCAGAGGGCACTCGCTCAACAAAAGGAAAAATGTTACCTTTCAAGTCTGGTGCAAAAATAGTAGCAGATAAGTATAAACTAATTGTTCAACCTGTTGTTATGATAGAGACCTCATCTTGTTATAACCTCAAAAAATTCTACTATAAACCAAAAAAAATAAAAGTAATTTTTCTTGAGTCATTTATAGCAGATAAAGAAAATAATAACTGGTTAAAAGAGTTAAGAGAAAAAATGCAAAAGGTATATGATAGTGAGCTTTCAAACAATAATAGCAATAGGTAGTGGTGGTTTTATAGGTGCTGTTTTAAGAGCATATCTAAATGGTGTAATCTCACATAAAGTACCACATGATTTACCATTTGGTACACTTGGTGTAAACCTTATTGGTAGCTTTATTATGGGTCTTTTAGTAGCTTATTTTATGTATACATCCATTTTTTCATTAAGTGTTAAATCTTTTTTATCCACTGGTATTTTAGGGGCACTAACAACTTACTCAACATTTGCAATAGAGAGCTTTTTACTTCTTGAGGGTGGGCATATTGTATTAGCACTTGCGAATATATCGCTAAATGCTTTTGGTTCAATTTTTATGGCTGGTGGTGGTTTCTATCTAGTGAAGTATTTCTTTAAATAACAATAATTTCATCTGCACACCAACGAGCAAGTTCCATATCGTGTGTTATAAGTAGCATTCCCATAGTTTTTAAATTCTTCATTAACATACTCATAACTTCAAGTTGAATTACATTATCTAAAGCTGATGTTGGTTCATCTAGTAGTAATAGTTCTGGATTCATCAACATTGCACGCAAAATTGAGGCACGTTGTAACTGACCACCTGAGAGTTGGTGAGGTAGTTTCAACAGTAAGTCATAATCTAAATTTAAATTATTTAAATATTTATCTAACTCCTCTGTAGAAGCTACATCCTCTATCTGATTCAAAAGAGTGTATGATGGGTGAAAAGAGCTGTATGGATCTTGAAAAACTTGAGATATAGAGGTTTTTACTTTTGTTTTACCACTAAGTTGCTCTAAGTTACCTAAAATAAGCTCAAAAAGAGTGCTTTTACCTGCTCCACTAGCTCCAACTATAGCTTTTATTTCACCAACTTTAAGATTTAGAGAAAAATTTTCAAATAGTAACTTATCTTTTGTATATCCAAATACTAAGTTATTTATCTCTAAAATATTTTCCAAATACTAAGCCTTATTTACAGCTAAATAAATTTTAGTTAATTCTTTATAAAGTATATCTGGCTTAATGTTTCCATTTTCCTCCCAGACTCTTTTCATAACAATATTGTCCTCTTCTCCAGCCCAAATTTTAATATATGAGCCATCTTTATAACCATTATCCTGACGAAACTGATTTAAAATATTTTTACCAACATATAATCTATATAAAGAGTCTAAATCTAAACCACTTAGTATTACTAAATCAAAAAAATCTGATAATAGCTGTTCTAAATTAAGTGGCTCATTACTCAATGAGTGACGCATTATATCTTCAACTTTAACAATTACATTATCTTGAAGACCGAACAATTTATTATGAGTATCAATTTTTGTAAAACTTTCAAGCTGAGATATATCAATAGCTAAATCTTCGATTTGCCCACGAAGAGAAAGAGAATAGTTTTCAATAGCTAAACTCAAAATAAAATGCCATACATCAATAACCTCTATTTGAAGGTTATCCCAGTCTGGTTCTTGGTCTAAACTTTTCCAATGTTTCCATGAAAAGCTATCAATCATCTCAGCACATTCCATATATATACATCTTTTCCAGTTTATCTCCCTACCATTTTTCGTTACACCATTTGTCCATTTCTCACCATTTGTAGCATCATTCAAACTATTTTGAAGTTGTAGCATTAATAATAATTTATCCATCAAAATTCTCTTTATATTTATTTTTTATATTGTACCAAAGTATGATAAAATACACCAATGAAAAGAATAAATTGTAGAAGATGTGAGTACTATTTTGTTACATGGAAACCTAAACAACCACACGGTTGCAAAGCTTATGGTTTTAAATCACCACAGATTCCTTCAACGGTGGTCTTTCAAAGTTCTGGAACTGAATGCACAATGTTTAAAGAGAAGAATCCCAAATAATTTTTTTACCAAAGCCTAAAGTGTTATCTGTCATCTTAAAATAATTCACTTTGATTTGCCAAAGTTTAGGATTCATGGCTAATGCATAAGGAAAAGTTTTAAAATATAATTTTGCTAAAGATTTATCTGTGAGTGTTATAAAATCTCCTCTAAACTGTACCCCTTTAATTTTTCCAACTATTTTAGTTTCTAAAACAACAGTCCCTGAAACTTGATTATTTTTTTGTATATTTTTTATATGACCTGTATCATCTGAGGAAGCTACTATAAATGAGATACTATCCTTATCAAAAGTATAAAAAAGATTACATGAGCTAAGTTCTACACCATCACTAGTAGCTAAAGACAAAACATGATGTTCCTTTAAAAACTTATCAATTTTTTGTAAGTCTTTACTCATGAATGCTGTTTGTAAAGATATTTTTCCAGTGTAACAACATCTTTAATATCTCTTTTTTCTAGCATCATATTCGCAAGTTCATCATTTTTTAGACTATTATAAATCTCAACTACACTTGCTAGATTATAGTAACTTTTTATAAAGTCCAAAAGAACTAAAAAATTATCATCTTTTTTACCATGACCTTTTTTATACTCTTTAAAATCTTCCCAATTAATTTTTACCATCTATTTCCCATATCTTTTTTCTAAAGCATTTTTTAGTTGTTCTATTATATTTGTCATTTTAGCACAAGATACAGCAAAATTCAAACGCATAAAACCACTACCCTCTCGTCCAAAGCTAATACCTGCATTTAAACCAAGTCTAGCTTCTTGTACAAAAAACTCTCGTAGTTTTTTATCACTTAATCCCATACCTTTACAATCTAACCATGCTAAGTAAGTAGCTTCTGTTGGTGTAAGTTTTATATAATCACTATATTTTGATAGTAACTTTTTTAAAGAATCATAATTATTATGTAAATGAATCTTTAACTGTTTTAGCCACTCTTCACCATTTTCATAAGCATTCTCAAATGCTACATGGGAGAGTACATTACCTTCAGCAAAATGAATCTTTTTATATACTTTTTCAAATTTTTTCTTTAACTCTTCATCTGCAACAACTATAGTACTTATAGCAAATCCAGCCATATTAAAAGTTTTACCAACTCCAATAGCTGTTATTGTGATATCTTTTGCACCATCAAGTGAAGAGAAAGCTATATGTTTATTTGGTTTATAAACTAAATCACAATGAATCTCATCTGAAAAAACTACAATCTTATTTTTTTTGCAAATATATAATATCTCTTCTAGTTCCTCTTTCTTCCATGAACGACCAACAGGATTATGAGGGTTACAAAGAAGTAAAAGCTTAGTATCTTTATCTATTTTAGATTTTAAATCATCTATATCAAAAGCATATTTTCCATCTTCATTTTGTTTTAGTGAATTTTTTATAAGTTTTCTATCATGCTGTAAAACTGAATGAAAAAATGGTGAATAAACTGGTGTTTGAACAATAACACCTTCACCTTCATCACAAAAAGCTTCAATTACTGCACTCATAGAGGCAACAACAGAGTGAGAATAGTACATATTCTCTCTTTTATACTCTACATTATGATGCTTTTTCATCCAAGATATTTGAGCTTCAAATGCACTATCTGGCATCTCTTCATATCCAACTATTGCATTTTCTAACCTTTGCTTTACTGAGTTTAAAACAAAATCAGGGGTATCTATATCCATATCTGCCACCCAAGCAGGTATTACATCCTCTGTACCAAATAAACTCTGCCTTGCTGTATATTTTTCAGCATTTGTATCTCTTCTACAAGTTGAAGCAGAAAAATCATATATCATTTCTTTCTCCAAACACTAACTTCTGAGAGAGTATGTTGAAACTTTCTTGCGGTCTCTTTGATAATAAACTCTAAATCTTGAGTATGGACTAATTCAAACTTATCGCTTAGTAAATTTTTAAGTGAGTCTATTGTTTTTATTTCATTACCATGCTCATCTTTGTAACCACCAAGCCAAAACTCTTTTTTAGTTGAACTTTCTTGCCAAGTATATGGTGAAGTTAGGACTAATACCCCATCTTTGTTTAGTCTTTGATCTATTGTGTCTAAAAATAGTCTTGGGTTATAAAGTCTATCTATAAGATTTGTTGCAATAACTAAGTCATAAGAGTTAAAGTTAGGTTTTAAGTTACAAGCATCGCCTTGCCAAAAAGAAACGTTATCTTTTAAATTTTCATATCCTAACTCTTTTATATTAACAGTTTTATTTACAAAGAGTTCACCCTCATTATAGGTATGAAACTTTATTACACCATCTTCTTTTAGTTTAGAACCAACTCCAACAAAACGAACTGAAAAATCAATTCCTTCAACCTTATCAAAACTTTTGGCTAATTCATACGTAGTACGACCTGTTGCACAACCTAAATCCAATGCTTTTGTGAAATTATTTGAAAATCTTGATGCTATTTTTGCACACTCTATGGCGAAATTTTTAACACCAAAAAATTCTTCACCGTATTGAAACTCACAGTACTGAGATACTAACTCATCACTCTCATAAATATCAAGCTCATGCTCATCTTTACTTTGAGATATTACATACCTAAAACCTGCATTTTGAGGAAAATGTTTACGAAAAGCATACCGTGAATTTTTTGTTATTAAGTTACCAGAGCTTGCCCATGATGAACCAAGTATAAGTGAGTGTTTATCATCAAAAGTAGGAGTTGAAAAATCATCATATGCAGGATGAACTTTAAAGCCTTTGAAAGCTCGTATTGGAGTCCTTGACCATTGCCATACATTTCCAACTACATCATACAGATCATTAAAAGCAAACTCATTAACTGGACAAGCTGAAGAATAATGATAAAAGTTAAGGTTAGCCCTACTCTCATGAAAAGATGGTATATCTTGCAAACCTACATGCTCATAAAGTACTCTATACTCTGCTTCTGATGGTAAAGAGTAAGTTACTCCATCTTTTCTAGACTTATATCTACAAAAGGCTTCAGCCTCAAGAGCATTTACATCAACTGGCCAATTTAATGGCATATCAATTATTTTTGCTAGACTCCTGTACTTATAAATTTGAGCATCTTTTACCCAAAACTCTGGATACTTAGCTCCACTAATCTCTAAAAATTTTAAACCCTCATCATCCCAATACTCTTTTGTTTCATATCCATCATCTTTGACAAATTCCATAAATTCACCATTAGATACTAAGTATTTTGCTACATGAAAACCAGCTACTTCTTCCTCATATACTCCATATTCATTATCCCAAGCATAAAGATTATGAGTTTCATCAACACCCAGTTTAACAAAACTAGCAGATACTTCAATCATCTCATTTTTTGGTGCGCTATCACTATGTGGGCAAAGTTTAAACTCTTTTACCT
Source organism: uncultured Sulfurimonas sp. (assembly GCA_964652355.1). GTDB lineage: Bacteria > Campylobacterota > Campylobacteria > Campylobacterales > Sulfurimonadaceae > Sulfurimonas. Next base: position 16,685 of record CAZZAZ010000014.1, read on the forward strand.
CTTTTATATCATCTATTGACATTTGACGGTGAAGAACTAGTGAAGTCTCTATATGAATACGTTCATGCTCAATTCCCATAAGAATTATCCACATATCTGAATCTTGCTTTATTGGCAGAGAAAGAGGTAGGTTCATAATTAAGTCATTTACTAACTCCTTTACCTTTAACCTATACTCCCTAACCTCATCAACACTTGGCCATATGTAGTTACTTGACTCAGTATCATCCCAACTCATTTCATCAACACCAACAGCAAATATAGACTCAAAATCAGAATTTATTCTCTCATCAATTATTTTCATATTTATTAGTTTATTTACAAAAAATGTAGCAGTATGTCCGAAATAAAATATCATAGGATGTCGTGTAAGTTCTGACTTTTTGTAAAAAATATCATCACTTTTTAAAAGAGAAAAAACTTTTTCATATAAATCAAGAGTATTGTTAAAATATTCTTTTATCTCTTGACGCTTTTTTTGTATATCTGAACCATCCAAAGTTACACTATATTTGCTAAAATCACTCAAAAAGAAGCCTTTAAATTTGTTATAATGATTATATGATTTTTTCACAAAGTAAATTATTAAACAAGTTTTCAAACCTTACACACTGCTTTACAACTAAAGAGAATGGAAATATTGCTTTTCACGTAAATGATGATATAAAAAATGTATTATCAAATCATAAAAGACTCTCATATACACTAAACTACAACAAGGACTCACTTGTATATATGAAACAAATTCATTCAAACATAGTTCATACAGTTACTTCAAATGATGACTTTAAAAATCCACAAGAGTGTGATGCACTGATAACAGATAGATTAAATACTCCACTTATGGTAATGGTTGCTGATTGTAGTCCAATTTTATTTTATGACAATATACAAAAAGTTATAGCAGTAGCTCATGCAGGACGGGCTGGAGCTTTTAAAAATATAGTTAAAAATACTCTAAATAAATTTACAAAAGAATTTGATTCAAATATTAAAGATATTATTGTAGTCGTTGGTGCAAATATAAAATCTTGTTGTTACGAGATTGGTGTTGAAGTATTTATTGAAGCTAAAGGGTTAAACCTTGAATATTCAATAGATAAAAAAGAAAACTCTTACTATCTTGATATTGATAAAATCATAAAACAACAATTACTTGATTTAGGTATAAATGAAAAAAATATCGAGTTTATAGATGAGTGTACAAAATGCAATAGCGACAAGTACTACTCATACAGAACAAATGCAAAATGTGGCAGGTTTAGTGGTATTGTTAAACTAAATCCTTAATCTTTTTTGCAAGTTGAGCTGGCAAAAGTCCTAAAGACTCCTCAACTAATTTAGTATTTCCATGAGTTATAAAGTTATCATCATATTCAAAACTAGTAAGCTCAACATCTGTGATCTTTTCATCTGCTAAAAATTCTAAAATTGCACTTCCAACTCCACCCATCTTTGAGCTATCTGAAAATACAAACCATTTTTTATGTTTACTGAGCATATCACGAAGCATATCTTTGTCTAATGGTTTAACAAAACGAAGATCTAAAATACTTACATCAGTATCTAATAACTCAGCCGTTTCATAAGCTCGTCCAACACCATTTCCATATCCAATAAATAATATATCACTTATATTTGAACGAAGTAGTTGAGATTTTGATAGTTCAAACTCCACTGATTCTGCTAAGTCCGTCTTAATGAAAGAACCACGAGGGTAACGAAGTGAACATGGATGCTGATACTCAGATGCAAAGGCCATAGCTTGATGAAAACTTTTTTCATCGCGAGGTGCAAAAAGTGTCATGTTTGGGATAGCTCGTAAAAAAGATATATCAAAAACACCCTGATGTGTTTCACCATCTTCGCCAACTATTCCAGCACGATCAAGTGCAAAAACAACTGGTAGATCCATTAAACAGGTATCGTGAATAATTTGGTCATATCCACGTTGAATAAATGTTGAGTAAATTGTACAAAATGGTTTAAAACCCTCTTTTGCTAAAGCACTCATAGAAGTTACTGCATGTTGTTCAGCAATTGCTACATCCCAAAATCTATCTGGAAACTCACTCATCAAATCACTCATACCAGTTCCACTTGGCATTGCAGCCGTAGCACCTACTATTTTGTCATTATTTTTAGCTAAGTGCATTAAAGATTCTGTAAATATTTGAGTTGCTGATTTATCTGAAGATTTTTTAGCAGACTTTCCATCACTTAAATCAAATGGACCAACACCATGCCATTTTTCTTCCTTACCTTCAGCAATATCATAACCTTTACCTTTTAAAGTTTGACAGTGAACAATAACTGGACGTTTTAAATCTTTTGCACGTTGAAGTATATCTACAAGAGAAGAGATATTATGACCATCAATTGGACCAATATAATCTATCCCCATCTCTTCAAATAAAATACCTGGAGTGATAAGCTTTAAACTATCCTCCATTCTCTTAGCAATATACCTAGCACCTTCACCAAAATTATCTACAAAACTTTCAGTTTGTTTTTTGAAACTTTGGTAAAATGGAGATGCCATAGCAGAAGAGAGCATACGACTAACTGCACCAATAGGTTTAGCAATACTCATCTCATTATCATTTAAAATAATTACCATTGGGTATTTTCTATCACCTAGCTCATTTAAAGCTTCATATACCATACCAGCAGTCATACTCCCATCACCAATCATTACAACTGGTACGCGAGAATCACTCTGACCTTTAAGTGCAATAGCTTTTGCAGCACCAACACCTAAAGATATAGAGGTCGAACTATGTCCCGCTACAAAATAATCATCACCACTTTCACTTGGTTTTGTGTAACCGCAAAGACCATTAAACTGACGAAGAGTATCAAAATCTTTCCATCTTCCAGTTATAAGTTTATGTGCATAAGATTGATGTGATACATCAAAAATAAATGGATCTTTTTTGCTATCAAATACTTTATGCATAGCTACTATTAGCTCAGTTGCCCCAAGTGTTGAACTTAAGTGCCCACCATTTTTACTAACAACTCTTAAAATTTCTTCTCTGATGTCAGAACAAAGGTTTTCTAACTCTTTTGTTTTATAATTTTTTATATTCATTAATTTATTTTACTCATATTTTATTCACTTAGTGCAGCTCTTTTTACTCTCTCAAATCTTTTAGAAATTTGCGCATCAATATTTCCGGCATCACTCATGGCAATTACACCACCTTCACTAACTGCTGAGTCCGAAATCACCTCGACATGTTCAAGTGAACCAACTTTTTCAGAGATTGTACCATGATCCTTTGGATTTACTTTTAAAGTAATTTTAGATGCAGATTGTAACTCTTTGATTAACTCGCTTGATAATATATTTGCAATATTTTGCGCATTTTCGTTCAGTTCTATCGCTACTACCTCTTTTGCAATATCTAAAGCAGCAGTAATTAAATTTGATTTTATACCTTCTAATGCTATTTCATACTCTTTAGCACTCTCTTCTAGTTTTGCTACGGAATTTCCAAACTGTTCTATAGCTTCAGAGAAACTAGATTCTTCATCTTTTATAGATTGAGCTTTTGCAAATGCTACACCATCATTAAAAGAACTTTCTTTAACAGCTTCAAGTTCTTTCTTATGCTCATCTTCCATTGATTCTAATTTCATTTGAAGTTTTATAAAGTTTGATGACATGTCATCTGTTTTTTTCATCAAGGATTCTATTAAAGCCTCTTTAGAACTAGTACTCATCGCACTAGAATCGATATCACTATCTCTTCTTTGTGGATTATTATCTTTACTTACTTCTACTTCTTGAGATTCTGAATTTTCATTACATTGTGTTGGTGTATTAGTTAAATCTAGTACCTTAAAACTATACTTATCTACTATATGATTACCAACTCTTTCATTTGAAATTACACTAGCCATTTTACTCTACCATCTCTTCAGATGAAGATCCCATCTGAATAGTACCAGCTTCAGCAAGGCTATTAACACCCTCAACAATTTTTCTCTGAGCACCTTCAACATCTTTCATTTTAACAGCACCAAGGAACTGCATCTCTTCATCAAATGCTTCACGAGCACGCTCACTCATTGCAGAGTAGA
>CAZZAZ010000015.1:0-20606 GCA_964652355.1 uncultured Sulfurimonas sp.
TCTTAGCTCAGTCTGGTACTTATGCTATGAGTCAAGCTAATGCTGTTCAACAAAACGTGCTTCGTCTACTTCAGTAGATGAGTTAAGAGCGTAAGCTCTGTATGTTTCTTCAGAAAATGTTTTAAGACTATTACAATAGTCTAAAACATTTCTTTAGAAAACGTGCTTCGTCTACTTCAGTAGATGAGTTAAGAGCGTAAAACTCTGTATGTTTCTTCTATTTTATCTTTCTTTCAAATTGTTCAGTTATATCATACAATCCATCTAATACCATGCTATCAAATTCTAATATGTGTTTTTTGATATTACTTATATTTTTCGTATTGAAGTAGCTATAAATTATACTTTGTGCATAATTAAAATAGGTTTTATAAACATCTGATATATGTCCTAGAGGATGTTTATCACTTACATATATATCATCACTAAGTTTAATAAGCTTATCCATATAAATAGTATAGTTTGAACTTGGGGCTTTTTTTGTATATTTTGTCAAAATTTTTCTGATTGATTTAACAGTAGCCTTACTATTGGTTACAATACTGTTTTCATAATCATTAAGTCCAGTCATAGAATTTTTGTTAAATTCATTCTTTAGTAATCCAAATATCTTATTTTTGTCAATGTTTGGCATATTTAGTGTATCAATAGAACCTATATCTAAGCTAGTCGATGTCCCTACCTTAGCTCCATGATTTAGATTATAAATATTTTGATTATCTTTTTTGACATTAACTTCATGTTCAGTTATCCCAATAATAGATTTATGAAAAGCTGGAGTTGTATATACTGTTTCATCGAAATTACCTTCAATTGGGATTAATGAGCCAACTAGGTTAATACTAGTTGGTAAAGACGATTTATCTTCCATATTAACACGCATGCTAAACATATGATCATCTATGTGATCTTCTCCAGTTTCTTGATTTAAGGCTAAATCCAATCCTAGAACATATATATCATCAGCCTGAAGTTGTAATGAAAACAGATATGCAAACGAACCAACACAGGCATATGAAAAATTAACATTTTCACTTCTAAACTGCATGGAAGAATCTGTAAAATATAAGTTGTCTGTATATACATTTTCTATAACATCTTCATGTGTAAGTGCTGAAAATACTAAGATAGTGTTTTTTAAATAATCAGTATCTTTAAAGGGTATAAAAAAATCTTTAACTATATCTTCTTGGTCAATAGATAGAACAATATCAGGGGTTATGTTGTTTTTATATAAATATTCCAAAGATGAACTAACAGCAATTGTTATAAATTTATTATTATTCTCTATAAGCCAAGATATGTTTTTTTGTAAAGATGGTCCTGAAGCTATTGCTAAAATTGGTTTATTGCTTAAAATAGAGCTATCTATATCTTTATAAATATTTAAAAAATTATAATTATCATATAGATACCTGTATGGAGATAAGACCTTATCTAGTTTCATTTGGTAAGGAAAAGTAACAAAGTTAATAGAGCCTGTTAAACTTATAATATGTTTTAGTTTTACATAAGAATGAGATGTTAAATGAGTATATTTAATCAAATGATTATACATATATGCATCATTTATAAAGTTATAGTATGTTTTTTCAAAATTATTTATATGCTCTAGTACACTAAATACTATATCTGCTCTTTGAGCAATTTCATAATATTTGGTAGTAAATAATGATAGTTTAAAAAGCTCTATATCATCTTCAATTATTAAGTAACGATGACCTTGTACCTTCTCATCAATCTTTTCTATATGTAAACCCAATCCAACACCAGAAAATATAAATTTTACTATCTCTTTCATATCCCCTTTTTGTTCATTTTTTTTAAAATAAGTCATCATAGGATATATTTTTTTTCTAGCATGTAAAGTTTGTTTATCCATAATAGTATCTTCATCTTCTATATCAATGATACTAAATATTTCAATTGTTGAACTGTCTTTAGCAAAGTTAACATATTTGGCATATGAATTACTTATATTAATTGAATTTTTGCCATATAAGTATTTATCATCTTCCTCTAATAATGTTACATCGAAATTATTATTTATATACTCTAATGCATACTGTTGTTGATAATTACCAGCTTCTACAGCCATATCAAAGTTGATAAGATCTTTGTGTAATGTAGGGTGCATTATTGATAGGTACTCAATATTTGATTGGTATGTTTGTATTGCTTTCTCTTCTATATTTTGCATTGTTTTACCTTTAGGATAATTTTTTTTCTAATTTATAAATGTATAAATTAATTATATTTGATAACTCTGTATTTAAAAGAGAAGTCAGCTCTTTTTCATGACTAGATATAGAGGTGTTCTTAGCGTTCATAAAATCAACGATATAAGAAAGTATATATTTTAAATATGTATCTAAAATTTTAGTTAGCTCGTAGCTCTTAACCTTATGTATAATATTTGTATAGTTTGTAATATCGTGTACATCACAACTATCTTTAATATATTTTTGTATCAATTTTGCATTATCTATTTTAGAATACATTTTTTGTTTTTCTTCAGTAGTTAAAATGCTTTGTGAATTTGTATAGAAGAACTTGTTAAGTTCTTTTTGAATATTATTTATACTGTGAGGTTGTAGTTTTAAACTTTTGGTAAAAGTAGGTAATGAACCCTCTATCTTAGCACCATTATTGAGGTTGAAAACTTTTTGTTCTTTATCTATTAGTTTTGGAACAAAATATTTAATAGACTTTATAGATTCGTTAAAATGGGGTGTTGTTTCTACTTTACTTACGAAATTACCATTAGTTTGTACCAAAGTATTTGTATATGTTACAGTATCATTATCATGATTTATAGTTTTGTTAAATACATGTGATGATGAGTGAGTAGAGTTAGTGTCATGAGATACAGCTAAATCTAAGCCTAGTAGATAAATCTTTTTTATATCTAAAATTAACAGTAGTTGATATGATAAAGACCCTACACAAGGTGATGATAGTTTTAAACTCTCAACTTTATAAGAAGTACCAGTTTCAAAAAGGTATAAGTTCTTTTGATCTACTAAGGATACAATATTGTATGGAGTTGCAGTAGAAAAAAGAGATATTGAATCTTTAATAAAATCAATATTTTTAAGTTTTTTAAATAGAATTTCACCTATTTCAAAAGGGTCAGTATGTATTATAATATTTGGTTTTATATTATTCGCTTCTAGATATACAAGTGATGATGAAACAGCTATTGTTATAAACTTTTTGTGATTATATTTAAGCCACTTGATATTTTTTTCCAAAGATGGGCCCATAGCTAAAATTAAAAATGGTATATCTTTAAATTTGGAATTATTAAAGTCTACATTTTTATTTAAAAATTTATAACCATTGAAAAGATAATTTAAAGGGTGCATATATTGTTTGTACAAATCATGAAATAAAAATGTTAAATGAGGTTGAGAGTTTAAAGATATAAGAAATTTATCTATTGTTTTGTTACTATGACTTAAAAGATGAAAAAATTTAATATGGTGATTATCATAGTAATTTTTTTCCAAGAAAGAGTTATAGATTTCATGTGATGTATCATCATCATTAAATACTGAAAAAAATAGTTCTGCATCTTCTGCAAGATCTTTATAATTTATAGTAAATAAAGATAGTCTAAAAAGTTCTAAATCATTTTCAATGATAAGATAAACTTTAGACTTTATTTTTTCATGAATACTTTGTATATGTAGACCTAACCCAACACCAAAGAAGATAAATTTATCTAAAGATTTAAGCTCTTTGTCTCTGGATATATTATTATTTATATATGTAATGATTTTGTATATGCTTGGTAAATGTGAACTATCTAAACTTTTATGTTCTATCTCTTGTATCTCTTTTTTTGTAAATTTATGTTTTGTGTAACCTTGAAATAGATTGCTATTAGTTGAAAAATCTATAGAATTTGATGATTTATTTGCGTGAAGTATACTTTTTTTAGAATAAAGATATTTTTGTGTAGAAATCTCAAGGACATCAAAATTATCATCTTCATGAACTAATGCGTATTTCTCTTTATAGTGATTATTTGCAACAGCAGAATCGAGGTTAGATAATTTTTTATAAACATCAGGATGATTTAACTCAAAATATAAAATATTATCATTAAAATTTTTAGATATTGAGTTGTGTATATCAGACATTAAGATTCGCCATTATTATATTATTTGTAAGTTTGATAGCAATAATAGTGCCATTTTAAAAGTTTTTTCGCACAGGAATATTTTGTTTGTGTAGTGATTGTTTTATATCATTAGGTGTATATTGAGAAAAGTGAAATATATAAGCAGCAGCTACTGCATCAGCACCATTTTGTATAGCTTCTACTGCATCTTCAGGTTTACCCATCCCACCATTTAATATGATAGGGATCTCTAATTTATCTTTAAAAAGTTTAATCAACTCTATATCATAACCATTTGTTGAGCCTTCATTATTGACAGAGGTTAGAAGTATTTCACCAGCTCCATATTCTTGATATTTTATTGCTAGCTCTAATGGATCTATATCTAGAACACCTTTTGATTTTGTAAAAACCTTATAGCTACCATCTATGTTTTTCACATCTATTGAACACACTATACACTGGGAACCAAAAATCAATGATGCCTTTTTTATAAACTCAACATCTTCTAATGCTTTTGAGTTTATAGCTATCTTATCTGCACCAGCATTTAAAACTTTATATATATCCTCTATAGTATTGATACCACCACCTATTGTAAGAGGCATAAAACACTCATCTGCTATATCTGTAATGATCTCTGTGTTTATCTCTTCGTTATTTAAACTTGCATCTATATCTAAAACTATTAGTTCATCTACATTTCTAGCATTATAAATTCTAGCTGTTGAAGTAGGGTGGCCAATAGTACGAAAAGAATCAAAGTGAATACTTTTTACCAACTGCCAATCTTTAAGTAGTACACATGGGATAACTCGATGTTTTAGCATCTACTCTCCAAGCTTTAAGTTAACAAAATTTTCTAATATTTTAAGTCCTAAGGTTTGACTTTTTTCTGGGTGAAATTGAAAAGCATAGATATTATCTTTATTTACAGAAGATACAAAATCAAAACCATAGTTAGTTGTACTTGTAACAATATCTTCATCTGTTTTAAAATGGTATGAATGAACAAAATAAAAATCACTCTTATCAGGTATATTATCAAAAAGTATATTTTTATTTTTATAAATGGTGTTATTCCAACCAACATGTGGTATTTTTAATTTTTTATCATAACTATCAAAATCAAACTTTAACACTTGGGCATCTATCCAACCAAGTCCAGCTGTTTGTCCATTTTCATAACTTTTTTTAGATATTAACTGCATACCTAAGCATATACCTAAAAAAGGCTTTTTGTTTTTAATAACCTCGTCATTTAAAACCTCTATAAGTCCTAACTCTTTCAAGTGTTTCATACCATCAGAAAAGGCACCAACACCGGGTAATACTATTTTAGAGGCACTTTTTATAATCTCAATATCCCGTGTTATTACAGCATCACAACCAACTTTTTCAAATGCTTTTTGTACTGAGCGAAGATTACCCATCTTGTAGTCAATAATTACAATACTATTGGACAATATATTCTTCTTTTCTAACTAATGACCCATCAATATCTCTTACAAACTTACCATTTTCATCACGTAAAAAAATTTGTTTATTTGTATATGAATCAACTATCTTATCAAACTCTCTTTGAGTAAATCCAGTGTAGTTTAAATACTCTTTTATAGCTAGTGATGGATATCTTCCATCATATTTATTTACAAGTCTAATACCCTCTTGTCTAGTGATGTATTCAAGTCTAATATCTAAACAAGCATTATCTGTAGCACGACCAAAACCATATTTTACATATTTTAAATAGTCATGTACATGGTTTGAGTAGCAGTCTAAGTTTTCAAAATTTTCATAAGTTGTCTCAACTGGAGTATCTTGAGTAGTAAAACCATATTTTTTAACTTTTTTAACAATCTGTCTTAAATCCCATTTAAAGTAATACCCTAAGAACAAACCAGTTACACCAACTCTATTTATATCCTCATCACTATTATATGTATAAAGTGATAAATCTTTTTGAGTTAATCCATCAACTCCAATCATATCTGAGATGCGATTTCCAAGTAATCCACCAAACTCTTCTAACCATTTGCGATCTAGCTTGTTATTTGTTTTGCTTGTAGCTGGCCCGCCATACTCTACCTGTGGGCTTTCTCCCCATATAATTAGAGGGATATTAAAGTTTACTGCAATCTTTGGAGTACTAGTAAATAGACCAACATGATGTTGCCATTCATTGTCTCCTGTACGAACAAAAGCCTCTTTTGCTAGTTTTTTATAAACAACAGGGTTTCTTTTTATATGAATTAAGTCTACACCTAAGTTGTTTAGGTTTTCAAGATTTTTTTTACCAATTTCTGTAGGAATTGTCGGTTCAAAGCACACACATAGAGGGTTTAGCCCAAGTTCTAGTATTTTTAAAACTTGATATGTAGAGTCTTTGCCTCCACTGACACCTATTACACAATCATAATCAGAATTTACTTTATATTTTTTTATTAATTCTAAAAATTCTTTTTCTCGTTGTTCCCAGTCTATATTGTAGTTCTTATCTATTTGAGAGTTACAAGCATCACATACACCATCTTCATCAAAATGTAAATCTGGTTTTGTTGAAGGCATTACACATTTTTTACATATTTTCATGGTTTTTTCCTAATATTATTTGCAGTTTATAACCTTGTAAACTCTCATGTATCTTATTTTCATCTATAAGGTTTGGGATATATTCTTTATTTGTAGTATTACCTAGATATGGGTTTTCATAAGATAAGTAGTTGTTGATTACACCAATTTCAGAGATAACTGTTTTTATACTCAATATATCTAAACCGCACTTCTGAGCCAAAATTTTTATAGTGTTTACTCCGTATAAGTTTACATGTTCTATCCCATCAAACATATTACAATGCTCTTGTAAAATTTTAGCCGCTAAAGAGTCAGAACTAGGAATTTGAAGAAATATAATACCATTGTCATTTAAAAGCTCTTTCATATAATTTAGGTAAAATTCTCCATCCTTGAGATGTTCAAATACATCCCACATTGTTATAGCATCAAATTTTTCATGAAATGAAATATTTTGAACCAAGTCATTAAATATTTTATGCCCTTTTTCTTTGGCTAATTTTGATTCTGCTTGATTTAGTTCAACTCCATAAGTATCTATAAGCCTTTTTTTGGCTAAATCTAAAAATGCCCCAGATGAACAACCAATATCTAGTAGTTTAGATACTTTTTTTGTATAAGATAAAATACTATCTAGTCCACCATTATATAAAGTTACATAAAAATTGTCCGTATCATTTTCTACTATTTGAGATTGTTGTGTATGATTTGAGGAGTAGTATTGCTCAAGAGCTGTATCTGTAAAAACTGGATTTATATAAACCATAGTACAATCTAGGCACTTTACATATCTGCCACCCTCTTTATAAAAAATTTCCAATTCATTTCTTGAATTACATACGGGACAAGCTCTATCTTGTGTATACTTTGTATCAAAAGTGTTAGTCTCTTTATCTAAGTACTTTTTATGGTTCTCTATACCCATATCCCACATTTTGTTTCTTATTTTATGTAGTTCTTTTACTGATTTATCCATTATTATTTCCTAAACTCTCTTTATCTAATCTTTGTGCAAATTCATAATCTTTTGTAGCTATTTTACCAATAAGGTCATTTAAATATTTTGGATGTAATCCATATCCTGGTCTAATACTTTTTACGTTTTTATTTGTAAATTTCTCACCTTTTTTTATATCTTTACAAACATATAGGCTTCTTGAGAAAAATCTAGAATTTAGCTTTTTCTCACTCATAGTATAATCGACTTTTCCTAAAAGTTTTTCAGTATCTCTAATAGCTTGAATCATTTGTAAGAACTCTTTTTTATCAAGTGAAAAATCAGCATCAGGCCCACCTATTGATTTATCTAGTATAAAATGTTTCTCAATAACCTTTGCCCCAAGTGTAACAGCTACTATTGGGGCAGTAGTACCAAGTGTATGATCTGAAAAGCCACTAATTACATCAAAGGTATCTGCTAAATCTTTGATAGTAAGTAAGTTCGCATCTTCAAGTGGTGCTGGATATGCACTTGTACATTTAAGTAAGATTATATCTTCATTACCCTCATTTTTACATATCTTTACAACATCAGCTATCTCTTGTTTTGTAGCAATCCCTGTAGAGATTATAATAGGTCTCATTTTTGAAGCTGTATATCTTACAAGCTCATAATCAGTTATCTCAAATGATGCGATTTTATAAGCAGGTGGATCAAATTGTTCTAAGAAATCAACTGCAGTTTTATCAAATGGTGATGAAAATATATCAATACCTATCTCTCTTGCATAGCTAAATAGTTTTTCGTGCCACTCCCATGGGGTATAAGCACCTTGATATAGTTCATATAATGTTTTGTTGTCCCAAAGGGTGCCACCTTTTATGATAAAATCATCTTTATTGCTATCTAGTGTTAAAGTATCAGCAGTATATGTCTGTATCTTTATAGCATTAGCACCTATCTCTTTTGCAGCTTTAATTGTGTCAAGTGCTACTTGCAAATTTCCATTGTGATTGGCACTAAGTTCAGCGATAATATAAGTGCCATCTTTTTCTATGTTAAAGTTAGCTATCTTCATCATTTACCTCTTGTATCTGTAGTATATATTTTTTATTATTTTTATAAAAAAAAGCGGGGTAGTGTTCATTATCTACTATTCTTAACAAGTTAAATTGTTCTTTTATGCTTTTGTTGATATCTAATTCACTATCTTTAGGAGTTCTTTTTTTATAAAAACTTTCCCGACCAACCTGTTTTACTGGGTTTTTATACTCGTTATAATTTGTTAAAAATTTGATACACATACTTATAGTTAAAGTAGCTTGTTTATCTCTTAGTTCTTTATTTAACTCATTCCCCGTTAGATGAAGGGTCTCTTTCATATATATAGCCCCATTATCAACAGCTCCCATAGCTTCAAACATAGTAAAAATGATTTTATTCTTCCCCTCTAGTATTTGCCAAAACATTGGTGACCAGCCTTTACCCATAGGTAGTTCACTTGCGTGTATAATAATATTATGGTTATGTTGATTTAGATATTTGGATTCAATAATTTTATGATAACTAAGAATAAATACTATATCAAATGTATTGTTTATATTTGTATGATCAAAAAAAATCTCTGATTTATCTATAGTATCATTAAGTTTTTGTGCATAAGGAATAAACCATTGATCTTTAGATGTAAGTATTGCAATTTTCATTGTTATTTACCCTTGTGAATTTAAAGTTTTTTATATGATAAATATAATTTTTTTAATTTTTTTTTGAAATAATTATACTTAGTAATAATCTTAGTAATAATCTTTTTCAAATTTTTTATATCTTTAACATCTATTGCTAAAAAATCTTTTTTTATATAATTATAGATTTCGTTTTGATTATCTATTGTTTTTATCGCAATAAAAGGAAGTTCCATATAGATAATTTCATGGATGGTTACACTTGGTGTTATTATCGCAAGATCACATTGATTCATAATTTTAGCCATCTTATCAGAGTTTACATATAGGTTTATATTATTGCTATGTTGAACATACTTTTTTAATTTTTTTAAATTACTATTTGCAGTTGTTGAGATTATATGAATTTTAATATTCTTTATACTTTTTAGTATTTTAAGTATCTCTATATTTAGATTTAAGTTATCAGTACCACCCATAGAGATAAATACATTTATCTTTTTTTGTTTGTTGATTTTCCTATCTTTTATTTTTATTTTTTTAAATTCATTTCGGATAAGAGTATATTTACTTCCGCATCTTAGTTCACAATTTTTTGGCACAAGTTCTAAGTATTTGTTCTTATTTGCCCCTATATTATGATTAAGTAGTATGTCGCAGTGATGTTTTTCGTATGTGTCATCAAAGCTAAGTATCTTAACAGCTGTTTTTTCTTTAATATATTTTTCTTTTTTAAAATTTATTTTATAGTGGTCTATTACAAGTAAATCAATTTTTAATTTATCTATTAGTTTTACTAGCTCTTTTTTTGAGTTTGATTTTAAAGTTATTAGTTTATATCCAGCTTCCAATATTTTATGATTTATATTTCCATTTAAATTTTGAGTTGCAAAAATTATATTATAATCTTTGTTAGAATATTGAGAAGCCAATACAAGATCACGCATAATATGCCCAATACCAATCTCTGATGATGAATCTGCTCGAAATAATATATTAGTCATTATATTCTCTTTTTTGAAGAGTTTCATACATTAGCTCTGCTCTTTGCCAATCCTCTAAAGTATCGATATCTTGAACTAAATAGCGTGGCAGTATAATTGGTATACTATCCTTTCCAAAAGGTATGTCTGTGAGTTTATTATTTAAATTTTTCCAGTAAAATTGTCCAGCATCTTGATAAGCCTCTTCTAGATCTTGACTCCTAGTTTTAGCATATTCTGGAAAAAACATTTCACATCTTCCGTTCTCTATTATCTTAAAAGTTCTTTGTATTGGAAATGCCATTGAGGTTGCAGAAAAAGTCATAGATGCATTTGAGTCTTTTAGCCTATTTAACCCATCTATAAGATATCTAACTTGAAGAAGTGGTGCTGTTGCATAAATAGTGCATATAAAATCAAATGAGTAGTTTAATTTTTTTAATTGTAAGATTGCATCTTCTATAACTTCATCTGCAGTTACATAGTCATCACTTAATTTCCAAGAACGTATAAAAGGAACTTCAGCACCATATTTTTTTGAAATTTCAGCTATCTCTTCGTCATCTGTTGAGACTATCACTTTATCAAAAAGTTTAGATTTTAAAGCAGTCTCTATGCTGTAAGCAATAAGTGGTTTCCCAAAAAAATCTTTTATATTTTTTTTAGGGATTCTTTTGCTACCACCCCTTGCAGGTATTATTGCTATAGCCTTGTTCATTAGAAACTACACCCACGATATGCATACTTCTCTATGACACTTAAAAAGCTATCTGCTACATATTTTGCATCTTGCATCGACATAGTTTGATTACATGGTAAAGATATTTCAGATAGATAAAAATCATTGGCAACATTTAGTGAATGTTTTCCAAATTTTTGTATATAAAAGCTGTTTTGATATATCGGTTTATAATGAACTTGTACACCTAACCCAAGTTCTTGTAACTCTACAAATATCTCCTCTTTCATACAATGAAGTTCAGGATTTAATATTATAGGATAAAGGTGTCTAGAACTAATTGTATTGGTCTCTAGTTTTTGAGTTAAAAACATCTTGTTTGTTTTAAATCTTTCATCAAAATAGTTTGAAATTTCATTGCGTTTTTGAATAAAATCATCTAGTTTTTTTAGTTGAGATGAACCAAGTGCAGCTGCTAGTTCTGTCATACGAAGATTATAACCCATGCTTTGCATATCAGAATTCCAAAGCTCTTTTTTTATTACACCATGAGAACGATAAAGTTTAAGTTTTTTTGCAAACTCTTCATTATCAGTTAGTACTACACCACCCTCACAAGTGGTTATAGGCTTAATAGCATGAAAACTAAATATAGTCATATCTGAAAAAGAGCCAATTTTTTTATTGTTTATGGATGAGCCTAGGGCATGAGAAGAGTCTTGAATAACTAAAAGATTATGTTTTTTTGCAATAGAGTTTATCTTTTGAATATCTACTGGTTTTCCAGCGAAGTCTATCGGGACAATAGCTTTTGTCTTTTTTGTTATAAGTTTTTCAATTTGGTTTTCATCTATATTTCCATCTAGTTTTACATCACACCAGATTGGTTTTGCACCAAGTCTTACAAACATATTTGATGTCGCTACAAAACTTATGGGGCTTGTGATTATCTCATCATCTTCTTTTATACCACATATAGAGTAGCTTGCTTGAAGAGCTGAGGTAGCAGAGTTAAATGTTATAGCATATTTTGCACCAGTATACTCACATAGATCTTTTTCAAATTCTAGAACTTTTGGACCTTGGGTAAGCAGTTTACTCCTAAGTACATCTACAACTACAGATATATCATCCTCATCTATAAGTTGTGTTGAGTAACTTAACATCTACTAGTCTTTGTCTTTAGTTGTATTAAGTTTTTCCAACAGCTCACTATGGCTTAACCAAATGGTATTGTTTTTAGAGTTGTATTCAAAGCCTTGTTCCACATTCTTACCAATTTCACCAATCTTATTTTTTGTATAGTCTATAGGTGTAGAGAAAGTGATACTTGGTTTTATAACAAAATGATCTTGAAACTCTAATGTTAGATGGCTATCATCAAGTGGGCACATCACTTCATGTAGTTTTTCACCGGGACGAATCCCAATAATATTTTGTTTTAAATCTGGTGCTATAGCTGAGGCCAAGTCTGTCATTTTCATAGATGCTATCTTAGGTACAAATATTTCACCACCTTGCATGCGCTTTAGATTTTTTAGTACAAAATCAACACCCTCTTGTAGTGTAATCCAAAATCTAGTCATATTTGGTTCTGTGATTGGTAGTTCACTTACACCTTGAGATATAAGTTTTTGAAAATAAGGTATTACTGAACCACGTGAGCCTAAAACATTTCCGTATCTTACTACTGAAAATTTCATCTCATGTCCACCAGTTAAGTTGTTTGCAGCTACAAATAGTTTGTCAGAGACAAGTTTAGAAGCTCCATAAAGATTAGCTGGAGATGCAGCTTTATCAGTAGAGAGTGCTATGGTATGAGTAACTTCATTATCTATACAACTATCTATAACATTTTGAGCACCCATAACATTTGTTTTTATACACTCCATAGGGTTGTATTCTGCTATTGGGACATGTTTTAGGGCTGCTGCATGTATTACTACATCTACGTCTTTCATAGCCTTTTGTAAACGAGGCAAATCTCTAACATCACCGATAAAATATCGCATACAGGAGTCATTGTATTTTTGAGCCATCTCAAACTGTTTTAACTCATCTCTAGAATAAATTATAATCTTATTTGGTTTATATTTTTTTAGCACAATTTTGACAAACTCTTTGCCAAAACTTCCTGTTCCACCAGTTATAAGAATGTTTTTACCATTAAGCATATCATGTTTTCCAATTTGAGAATAGTTTATGCTTAGGATGTAGCAATTATAGTGCCATTTAAAAGTAAACAAAAATTGCCGATATTATAGTTAAGAGAAAATATAATAATTAAAGATTATTTGTTAAAGGATTTATTATGGGTGTTAGTTCAGTAGGACTTGGTTCAGGAATATTAACTCAAGATTTATTAGATCAGTTGCGTGCAGCTGATGAGGCTGGTACTATTACCCCAATAGATAGAAAAATAGCAGATGCAACAGATAAAAAAGATTCTTTAGAAATAGTTGACGCTTTAATGACAAACCTTCAAGATTCAATTGATGAGTTAAAAGATAAAAGCTTATACGATCAAAGAAGTGAAACATTGACTGGTTCATCAGTAAGTGTTTCAGCACAAGATGGCACAGATATAGTTGATTTTAATATAAATGTAAACTCTTTAGCCACAAAACAGATAGAACAATCTGGTTCATTTGCTTCAAATACAAGTGTTGTAGATGCTGACGCTGGTAGTTTTGATATTCAAGTTGGAACAGGAACAGCAATAACAATCAACTATGATGCTGGAGCAACTTTGGATGATATTAAAACATTAATCAATACTCAAGCAGGTGATTTAGTTGATGCAACAGTTGTTCAGCTAGCTAGTGGTGATTATCGTTTATTTTTAAGCTCTGATGATACTGGTGCTGAGACAGCAGCAGGGGCAGGGACAGATATTAAAATAACATCTGCTTCAGGACTTGATACAAAACTTACAACTGATTTTGATTTAGCTGCTATACAAGCTGGTACTGATGCTTCATTTGATTTTAATGGTCTAGCTGTAACTCGTGCTAGTAATACAGTAAGTGATTTGATAGTTGGTCTTGAGATTCAACTAGAAACTACAGGTTCAACAGATGTTAGCATTACTCAAGATAGAGAAGAAGTTCTTTCTCGTGTTGATAGTTTTGTAGCAAAATATAATGAGGCTATTTCAGAGTTAAGTAAGATGACTAAATCATCTGAAGATGCATCTGATAGAGGTGATTTTTCAACAGAGAGTACGATTAAGTCTATGAAAAGTGATATTCAAGATATGATATTTACAACTGGTGGGGTAGCTTCATTAATAGATTTTGGATTTGATGTAGATCGTGAAGGTAAGATGAGTGTTGATAAAACAGTTTTTGAAGCAGCATTAGATAGTAACGCTTCGAATGTAGAGGCATTTTTCGCTGGAGGTGATTACTTAAATAGTGATGGTAGTATTACCACTGTAGATGGAAAATTTAATGATTTTTCAGATGTAACAGAGGCATATACAAAATATAATGCAACATTAGATCAGTTGAAAGATTCATATGTAGATAGTATATCTACACTTAATGAAAGACGAGATATAGCGGTAGAACAGCTAGATAATAAATATGAAACTTTAAGACAAAGGTTTATTGCATTTGATGCAATGATTAACAGAATCAACAATGCTTCATCTATGTTCGTGTCAATAGCTAATGCTCAAACAGATGCTGCAAATAGTTAAATTTATGGTGAAATAGCTACATAAATTCTACAAAATACCGATCTACTCAGCATGGAAAATGATGGCAAAAAAGGATCTAATATGTACGGAAATTTAGCACACAATATTTATGCACAAAACAATATAGGAGTTGAATCTCCAGCTAAGTTAATAGAGATGCTTTATGAAGGTGTCCTTCGTTTTAATGCGAAGTCCAAAAAAGCTATAAAAGAAAATGATATAGAAAAAAGAGTGTATTGGACAAATCGTTCTATTGCTATAATTACAGAGCTAATAGCCATTTTAGATCATTCACATGGTGGTACAGTATCTCTGTATTTAGATCGTTTATACTCTTACCAAATTCAGTTGCTTTCAGAATCAGGTGTTGAAAATGATTTTGCTAAACTTGATGAGTGTAGTAATGTTTTTAGAGGGCTTCTAGAAGCGTGGAGAGAGACTACAAATGTGGATAGATAAGCTAAAAATAGCACTTATTGAAAAAGATGTAGATGGGATAGATAAACTTTTAGAAAATATCCCTGAATTAACTGATCCAAAAGAGTTAGAAACTGCAATATTACTATTAAAACAAGCTTCAGAACTTTTACATATTTTAAAAGATGAAACAGCGACTGCAATGTTAAAGACAAAGCAAAATTTAGATTATCTAAATGCTACAAAAGAGGGTAAAAGTAGTAAATTAGATATAAAATCATAACTTTTTCTTTTTAATCCCAAAATTTAAACTTCTAATAGTGTATTCGCTAACAACAGCACCTTTGCGCATATTTAAAATATGTTCAACTGCATCAGCTAAATCTTGAGTATATAGTTTTTCATTTTCTTTTTCACTTGTACCAAAGCGTAAGGTGTCATAAAAATTTGATTGCGTCATATCTGGATTTATATTTGTAATACTTAAATTACTTTTTCTTGTCTCTTCAAATAAAGAATCTCCAAAAGCTTTTAAACCAGCTTTTGTAGCACTATATACTGCTGCAAATTTACTAGCACGAAGGGCTTCGATAGAGTTTATATTTATAAGATAACCATCATTGTTTTTTAAAGATTTAAGACAAGCATTTGTTATAAGCATTGCTGAGGTTAAGTTTAAAAATGTCATATCTATTATAGTCTTAGTATTTAGCTCCTCATGTGGCTCAAACCTACCAAAACCAGCACAGTTTACTAACATATAAATATCTTCTTTTTTTAAATTATTACAAAGTGAAAGCGTCTGTGTCTCATCTGTTAAATCAGTATTTATTATTCTAAAATTTGAATGATTTATACTCTTTTCATCTATGTTTTTACTAATTCCTGTGACTAAATAACCCATATCTAATAGTCTTAAAGATATTGCTTTTCCAATCCCGCTACTAGCTCCAGTTATAATTACTTTTTTCAATTATCTCTCCTAGTTTATTAAAGATTAATGATTTCGTTTTATCTTTAGTTATTGTGCTTGGTTCAAAATGATCACTTACTACTTTAAACATTCTAACATTATTTAAAGATTTTGTTTGCTCATAAAAAGCAAAAGACTCCATATCTACTATTTCATATATATTCTGATTACACTCATTCTCTAAGCAAGTGATTGTAGTATTTATTTTTTTATCTATAATATATATATTATTCTTATAATATATATTTCCAATTTCAATTAATTCACCGATTTTATACTTTTTATTTGACCCACATATTCCAATATTAAGTATTACATCATCCTTGCTAATATTAAAATTATTTATAAGTTCTTTTAGTGATTTATTTGTATTTATAATACCAACACCACTAATTATGAGAATAATATTCTCATTTGAAAAAATTGTAAAATGATTAAATTCATTTTTTTTTAGCTTGAATTTATCTACAAATGCTTGTGCTTCACTCTTTAGAGCTGTATGTATATAAATCATATAGATATCCCTTAATTGTCTTTATTTAATTTTATCGGTATAATTGTACAAAAAAAGAGGAAATTTTTATATGCCGATACTAACAGCAGACTATTCTAACCTAGATCACGAAAAAATGGCAAGTGGAATAGGTCTTAAATCTAAGCATATACCAATGCTTATAGGAAGTTTTACAGATGAGTCAGCTTCAATTATGAAAAACCTAAGAGATGCAATTGATGCAAATGATTTTACAAATATTAAGATGCATGCCCACTCTATCAAAGGCAGTGCTGGAAATTTAAAGTTTTCAGAGGTTTATGAAATGGCAAAAGAGATGGAACTTTCAGCAATGAACGAAAAGTCTGATTTTGATTATTTGTCATATTTTGAGGCTATAAATAAAGCTATTTCAACAATTAAAGTATAAAAATTTTGTAAATTAAGCTTATTTAGCTATAATTTCAGCTCTTCTCTTTAGACCTGTGCAATGGTAGTTTGAGACAATGTGTCAGGGTAGGAATACAGCAGCACACCTTAATCTACTATGTGCCGCAGGTATCTGGAGGGAAGTCTTACAATTAACTTTTAGATTTTTCCCATCCTTTCATTTTATTATAAATATTTTTGCACTATAATTATTTACATGTATTAAATCTATTATCAGGAATATTTGTGAAATTATTGTTATTATTTTTAGTAAGTTTTGTTTTTTTGAAAGCAGAAACACCAACAAAAGAGAGTGTCACAAAACTTTATGTAGCTACTTTTAGTAGGGCTCCGGATGCTGATGGTTTATCTTATTGGCTCAATAGCTCTGGCCTAACTTTAGAAGGAATTGCAAGTAGTTTTTTTGATCAGGATGAAGCAAAAGAGAAGTACCCTGCAGGTTCATCTAATTTTACTTTTATAGATTCTGTTTATAGAAATTTATTTAACCGTTCATCTGATCAATCAGGATTTAATTATTGGTACAATGAATTAAATACTGGAAGTATCTCAAAATCAAACTTTATTTTAGCAGTTGTCAATGGTGCTCAAAATTCTGATGCGGTAATACTATCAAATAAAACTGATGTGGGATTGTCTTTTGCAGATGCAGGATTTACAAATACTCAAGATGCTATAAACATAATGAGGGGTATAACTTCTGATACAAATAGTGTTACATCAGCATTAACTAGCTATGGATTATCTCTTCCTAGTAGTGCTACAGATTATGAATTTGTTGTTATTTATAAAAATATAGATATAAATATAGCTGCAACTTTACAAGAGAGTTATAGTAGTTACAAAAACTATAATTTTACAAATGAAAATATATCTAAATCTTGTACTGATTATGGTTTTACAAATTTAACTTCATCATCTTCGAGTAATGGAGTTGTAAATAAATCTTACATAGATGGAAAAAAATCTTGTATAGAATCCGACTACAGCAGCTCTTTAAGTAATGGTAACTCTAATTTAGTCCAATTTTATGATATAAATTAAAATATTTTCTAAGTCAACATTAATAAATAATTAAAAATACTAGTGATACAATGAGTTATGAGGAATCATAAAGGAGGTTTTTGTAATGAGTATTATTACTAAAAAACGACTACTACTAACAAGCATAATTACTATCGGCTTATTTGTTTGGAGTTTTACTTCAGATGGTGGAAAAGATGGTTTTGTTGAATCTAGTGTTGAAAATGTTACAAAAAGTAATGGGCTTATTTCAAAAAAAGATACTATAAAGGCTATTGAGATTAAAGGTGCTTTGTCCCCTGCACTAACAAAAGAGATAGCTTTTCAAAAAGAGAAACTTCGTGAAAAAAGGATGGTGCAAGAGAAGTTTTTACAAGCAAGAAAAGAGTACTTACAAAAAGAGGATAAAACAAGATCTTCTTACTTAAGTAAAAGAGCAAGATATACTCAACTCTCTTCAAATCAAATGAAAAGAAAATTTGATACTCTTAAACTAAAAAGAGAAAATTCTTATAAGCAAAGTTTTAAACAACAAAATGCTTATAGAGGGTATGAGAGACAGAGTCAAACTAAAAAAAGAGTTTCTTTGAACACTGCTAAGTTAAATACTATTAGAAAAGTTCAAGAAAAACAACTTTTAAATCAAAAGTATAAAAAAGGAGAATAAAATGATTACGAAATCAATTATAAAAAAGATTTTTATATCTATGTTGTTTGGTGCTTTTCTAAGTACAAGTTTGTTTGCTGTTGGTCCTAGGGCATTTAGTGCTACTGATGATGGTAATGCAGAAACGTATGACTTGAATGGAACTGTACTTTTTAATGTGTTTTTAGAAGATGAAACAGGAATACCTATATGGATGTCTGAAAATATGACGTTTACTGATACAGAAGTTACAATATCTAATAGTTATACAGGTACACCTGATACTGTAATATATACGGTAATGTCTGATGGAAATTTAAGCTTTCCCACACCCGCATCATGGAATGAAACTGCTACTACGCAGTATATAAAAATAATTAGTGATGATTCGGATAAGTTTACAGTTTGTTGGGAAGATGATTTAACAGCTTTAGCTGCATGTAGTTCTAGTGATGAATTTCTATATTTTGATTCTACTGTAGCTTTAGCAGCAGTGAATGATGGAAATACTGCTATAACAAACTCAATGGTAAAAGTAGCAGAGTTCGATAATGATAATAATGCACAGTATAGTGCAGGGGATACTATATATATACAGTTTAATCAAAATATTATTATTGCTGAGTTAGCAATAAGTGAAGTATCGGCTGTAGATATAGATGGAAATCCTATTACTTTATCTAGTGGAACAACTATAGTTGCAGCTTCTAATACTCTAGACATAGCAGATATGCCAGGCTTTATTGCACCTTTTAATGATGATACAGATGCAAATACTTTTGTTATTACACTTGGAACAGGAACCACTTTGGCTACTGGGGATAAAATTATCATATCATCAAGTTCTATAACGGCTTTATCAGTAGATAGTGCATTTCCTTTACTTGCAATAGCAAATGTAGATGATTTAGGTATGCAAGTTGCAGATATTAGGGCTCAGTTAACTGCTGCTACTGATATGCCAGCTGATATTAGAGATAGTATTGAGGCTTTACTTGTTGAAGCGGAAGCTCTTTTAGTGGCTGTTCCATTAGATGAGGTAGCATTGTCTGATAAACTTGCTCAAATTTATGCAATCGTAAGTACTATTGGTAATGAAGATCTTTATCTTTATGGTGCAAATGCTTCAACTATTTCAGGTACAGTAACACTTCCTGATGTTATATGGACAGCAGAATCTGCATGTTTTGACTCAACTACAAATATGCCTCTTCCGAGTTGTAATGCTGTGTTTGTTGACCTTAAGAGTGCTAGTGGTGAATTTTTAGGTTCGGCTATGGTTGATGCTAATGGCACTAGTGGAAGTTATACTCTTTACTTTAGAGAATTAGCAGCATCTGAAGAGCTAAATGCTACTTTAGAGATACACATGCATATAGATGGTGTTGAAGAACATATGTTTTATGATTTTGGGACAGATCACTTAATAGGAACTGATGATAGTATAAAATCAGATATGGATGTTGATTGGGTTGAATCTACTACTGTTCCTGGAATCTGGGTTCCAAATGTAAATCCATTAACTATAACTACACCTTCAACTCCACCATTAACATTAGCACTTGATATTGATATATCAAATTTAGATGCTAATAATTATGTGTTAGAAGGTACAGTGGAAGTTCCAGCTGATTTTATACCAGGAGATATTTTTGGTAGTAGTGGTGAATGGTTGGGTTCTAAGAGAGTTAATCTTACAGCAATAAATACTACAAATGGCGATAACTATTTTACAGAAATGGGTAGAACAGAGACTAGCACAGGTAATCATACTTATCCATTTAAATTTAAACTACCAAATTCTACAGCAAGTTATATAATTAGAATTGAGAAGTTCTCTGATGAAGGTGGTGCTACAGAGTTCTTAGAGATGTATTTAGATGATGGAGATGATGATAGAGCATTTGATGG
>CAZZAZ010000016.1:0-20556 GCA_964652355.1 uncultured Sulfurimonas sp.
TAAAAAAACTAATTGCTAGTGGTAAAAGTAGGTGAAGTAAATCTAAGTTTGCTGAAAATGCATAGTTTATACCAGAGATGAAAAAATCATAATATTTAAAATAGCCAAGCAGAGCTAAGTTTATGGATATACCAAAAATTAAAATGCTTTTTTTAGATACTTTTACTTTGGAAGTTTTTTCATTTAGAGAGTTCCCTACTATATAGTTAAAAAGCATAGATCCTAAAATAAGTGGAAGGTAAGAGAGATTAAACCAACTATAAAAAAATAAAGATGAAAAAACTAAAAAACCCTTACTTGCAGTCACTAACCTTTTTGATAATAAAAAGAAATATATAAAAAATGTTATTGGTAAAAAAGCAAATATAAATTCATAAGAGTTAAACAACATTTTTAATCAACTACCTTTTTTCCTTTGAGCCTTTTTTTAGCATTTTTTCTGTCTTTGTGTGCTTGCGAAAATTTTAAAGCTATTGGCATATAAGTATTTTCATCTTTATCTACTAGTTTAAGATACTCTTTTATAATGATTTTTAAGTCTTCATCTTTTGCCCAAAGTTTTGAGAAGTTTTTAAGTCTATCATTTATACTTAAGTCCATAAACTGCATACGATTTATATCTACAACTTTAAAAATAAAAGAGCCATTTTCTTTTTTGATTAAGATATTTCCCGGTGAGTAATCCAAGTGAAAAATCCCATCATCATGTAACTCTTTACTAAAGTGAGCAAACTCTTTAAAAATTTGTTCTTTATCTGTAAAATTTGTATCTAAAAGTGGCTCTCTAATGGTAAAGTCATATTTAAAATTTTCACTAATAAAATAGCTATCACTCAAAAGGCCAAAACTTTTAAACTCTATAATTCCAATAGGTTTAGGTACATACTTAATGATTTTAACACTATTATCATAAGATTTTTTTGCCTTTGAACTCTTAAAAAAGGTATAGACTATTTTGTTGATGATATGTGGTACTTTAAAAGATTTTATAACAAGTTCTTCATCCTCATAGTTTATGATCTTTATCTCATTTCTAGCTTTATGAATAGAGTTTTTAGAGTTACTAAAGTAAGTTTTTATATCTTTTATAAAGTTTAAGTATTTGTTGTCTATTATTTCAAGTTTCATTTTCTATCCTATTTTGGGCTATAAAAATACCTACAAAAAGTGTAAATATAGCCTGTGTAAATTGCTCGTGAAATATATTTTCAACAAGACTTGAAATTGTATAGACACCTATGAAGATTACCATCATATTGTAGTACTGTTTATCATGAAGTTTTAGTTTGAATAAAGATATATAAATCATTATATATAGAAATATTCCAATAAGACCAAGTTTAACAAGTGTTTGAACAAAAAAATTATGGTAACTTAACATCTGTTTTACACAGTGCATCTCTGGGTGCTTTTGATTAATATTTTGACGTAATTCATCCATCTTATTGCTAGCACCAGAACCTAGGAATGGGTTGTCTAAAAATAGTTCACCACCATTTATCCATACTCCAAAACGTAGACCAAGTGAGTTACAATAGTCGTTTTCTTTAGTTATCTTTTCAATATCTTGCATACCTACATCTACTCTAGACTTAAAAACTGGGCTTATCTGGTATGAGCTAAACAACAACAAACTTATAAAAATAAGTCCACCAAAAAAAGCTAAAAGTTTACTTTTTATATTTAAGAATATTACTAAAAATAAAGATAAACCAAAGGCAACTTGACCTGTCCTACCAGCATTTAAAAATAGGTTTGCAGTTACACTTATGAAGTATAAAAAGTATAATACTCTCCATTTTAAATTTGTTTGATAAAAAAATCTGTTTAAAAGAAGTAGTGAGGTAAATGCCAAATATACTGAGTAGTGTATATGACTCATAAATGGTGAAGGAAATGCTGGAGAACCGTGTTTTAGTGTCCATAATTCAAAAAATATACCATAAGATAAGATTTCACTTATCAACATACCAAGTAAAAAAGCTGATATCGCATACTCTATGTATTTTTTTGTAGCAGAACTAGCTATTACAAGGACTGGTAAAAAATACCAATATTTCCTTATATAGTATATTCCACTCTCTATCTCATTAGACCATAATAAAGATAAAATGCTAAAGGCTATAAAGGCTAGTAGGTATGTAACTACTTTATTTGCCTTTAAAAAATT
The DNA here is from genome assembly GCA_964652355.1 of uncultured Sulfurimonas sp. Lineage (GTDB taxonomy): Bacteria > Campylobacterota > Campylobacteria > Campylobacterales > Sulfurimonadaceae > Sulfurimonas. Next base: position 2,171 of record CAZZAZ010000016.1, read on the forward strand.
AATCTTATTTTTGAAATCATTTGTAAAAAACCATAAGATTGTTAACAATGCTGTTGATGCTACAATACCACCTCTTGATAAGGGGATTAAAAAAGCATATATAACAAAAATATAGTTTATGTATTTATTTATAGTGATGAGAAATACTCCTCATATTTGTTAACAGTAGTTTTATGAGCCATAGTTGTTTCAATAGTTTTGGCACAATTTTTTGATAATTCTTCAAGTAATTGTGGTGAAGTATGTAGCTTTTTTATAGCTTGTGCAATCGCTGATGAATGCTTGATAGGTGTTATAAATCCGTTTTCACCATTTTGTATAATTTCTAAAGAACTTTCATTATCTGAAGCAATTACTGGAGTCCCACTAGCTAACGATTCTAAAATCACACGAGGAAGACCCTCTTTTCTTGTGGAGGCATGAACTAAAACATCACATGCAGATATAATATCTGGTGCATCATTTCTGTAACCAGTCATTAAGATTCGCTCTTTCATTCCACTTTGCTCAATTGCTGAAGTGTAAGGCTCTTGATTTATATTTTCACCAATAAGAAGTATATGTATATCTTTTAAACCTGCTAGCTCCTTCGCTGCTTCAAGTACATAGATAAGTCCTTTATGTGGTCTGACATTTGCGACAAAAGCTATGTTGAAATTTTTTTCATTTGTTCCAAATTCTGCTAAATCAATTTTATTTTGATTGTACCAGTCTAGTTTATGACCTTTATAAATTGTCTGAACTTTTTTCTTGGAAGATACTTGTTTTTTAACATGTTTTGTAACAGCTTGAGAGACGCAAATAACTCCGTTAACTCTTGGGTGAAGTGCATTAAAGTATGAGCTAATATCGTGCTTATAAAGTCCACCAGTAGTACCCCTATAAGTTACAAGTTTAACTTTGGTGCCAATACAAGCAAAGGTTGCATTTGAAATTGATTTTGAGTTAGTTGCATAAACTATGTCTATACTTTCTTCTTTTATAATTTTTCTTGCTTGTTTTATGATCTTAAAATCGATTTTTTTATCATAAGAGGTATTTATCACTTTTATACCGTGTTCTAAAAACCTTGAGTTATATCCACCGTTTCCATGAGTCATGATAGTTATGTTAAATCCAAGTTTAGATAGTGATACATAGATTTCTGCCTCTGGTCTAAGAGAGTTATATGAACCCTTTGTAGAGGTAAGTACTAATAAGTTCATACTTTAAATATCTCCTGTGTTAGTTTTACAATATCTGAGACCTTTATCTCTTGGATTGAAAAATCATTTTTATTTAGTTTATAGTGGTTAATCTCAGAACTTGATTTTATAACTTTGTTTATTGGTGTTACATACACTCTGTTTGTTGGAGTTGGGCCAAAAATTGTAATAGATGGGATATTTAAAGCCCAAGCCATATGTGTTGGACCTGTGTCATTTCCTACTAAAAGATTTGCTTTAGAGATGACATCTTTTAAATCGTTTAAACTACCCCTTGGTAAAATCTCTAAGTAAGGAGACTGCTCTTGCATCCAAAGTGCTTTTTGTTTCTCCTCTTCGCTTCCCCAAATTATGTAAGTAAAAGTTTTTAACTCATTTGCAAGTTGAACAAACTTCTCTTTTGGATAGTTTCTACTCTCCCAAGTTGAACCAATAACAAAAAGGTTAAACTTATCTTTTAATCCGGCTACATTTGAATCAGAAAAAAGAAATCTCTTTTTATTTAAAATCTTCTCTTTAGTTGCATCTATCCCTAATGGCTCACAAATAACTTTCGCGTTTCTGTCTATCGTGTTTTCATCATAAGCGATACTTACAGTTTTGTTGTAAAAATATGAAGCAATACCCTCACGAATAGAGTTCTTGTTAAAACCTGAGATGATTTTTGCACCTATAAGTTTAGATACTATAGCTGACTTTAAAAGTCCTTGAGCATCTATGACAATATCGTAGTTGTTTTTTGAGTATTGCTTGATTAGTCTGTATTGAGAAAAAATCTCACTTTTTTTCTTTTTTATAGATTTTAGATTTACTTTTAAAATATTATTTATATATGGATTGTACTCTAGTACTCCTGCAAAACCAGCTTCAACAACCCAGTCAATTTCAGAGTCTGGTAACTCTTTTTTTATAAATTCAAGGGCTACCATAGCGTGAATTATATCACCCATAGCTGATAATTTTACAATACATATTTTCATATCTTTATTTTACACAAACTATGATGAATATTAGCTAATAAAAAAGCTGTTTTTATTTTTTAGCTAAAATACAATAAAAATACAGATACTAGGACATTTTTGAAAAATATTTTTAGACGCTATTGGCCCTATTTAAAAGACTATAAATTTCAGTACTTTTTAGTATTTATCGGTATACTTTTTACCGTAAGTGCTACTGCTGCAACTGCACACATTATGAAGCCATTGATGGATGATATGTTTATAAAAAGAAAAGAGGAGATGCTTTATCTTATTCCTCTTGGACTCATTGGAATTTATGTCTTTAAATCTCTTGGTAGATATGTTCAGATGGTGTTTACTAACTATATTGGTCAGCATATTATTACTCGTTTTCGTGAAGTTTTATTAGAGAAAATGATAAGTTTAGATATGTCATTTTTGTATCTAAATCGTAGTGGAGAGCTTATCTCTCGTGTTACAAATGATATTGAAAGAATTCGTTATTTTGTTTCAAAAATGTTACCAGAACTACTTAGAGAGAGTTTAACAGTAATCGCTTTGATTGGCTATATAATTTACTTAAATCCAATCTTGGCTTTTTATGCACTAGTGGTTCTTCCTGTCGTGATTTATCCAATTATTTTAATCTCTAAAAAACTAAAAAAATACTCGCGCCGTTCACAAGAAAAAAACGCAGATGTAGTTACTCGCTTAACTGAGGTTTTTAACAATAGTGAAATTATAAAAGCAAATGCTACTCAAAAGTTTGAGATGGATAGATTTTCTGTTGAAAATTGGAAATTTTTTAAGATAAATATGAAGTCAGTTTATGTTGGAAGTATAGTATCCCCTATGATGGAGATAGTTGGAGCAGCAGGACTTGCAGCAGTTATTTATGTTGGTGGTCGTGAGGTATATGACAATAACATGACTGTTGGAGAGTTTACCGCTTTTTTAACAGCAGTAGGACTTGTTTTTCAACCGATTCGTCGTATAGGCTCAATTTATTCAAATATTCAAGATGCTCTTGCTGCAAGTGAAAGAGTTTTTGAAGTGTTAGACTTAAAGGCTGAAATTTTAGATGGTAAAAATCTTTTAGATGAAGATATAAAAGAGATAGAGTTTAAAAATGTACAGTTAAAGTATGAAGATTCTTATGCCTTAGATGATATAAATATAAAAATAACTCAGGGTGAAAATATAGCTATTGTTGGAGATAGTGGTGGTGGTAAATCTACTTTTATAAACATGTTGCTTCGTTTTTATGACCCAGATAATGGCTCAATACTTGTAAATGGTACAGATATAAAAGAGTTTACGCAAGACTCTTTAAAACATCATATTTCACTTGTTTCTCAGAGAATTTATATCTTTCAAGATACCCTAGCTGCTAATGTAGCTTATGGTCAAGAGATAGATGAAGAAAAAGTTTTACAAGCACTGCAACTTGCTGATGCTTCATCTTTTGTGAAGCAACTTCCAGATGGAATTGAGACAAAGATGGAAGAGTTTGGTGCAAATCTTTCCGGTGGACAAAGACAACGAGTAGCTATTGCAAGGGCTATTTATAAACACTCATCACTTTTACTCTTTGATGAAGCTACGTCAGCACTTGATAATGAGAGTGAAAAAAGGATTCAAGATGCACTTGATAAATATACTAAAGATAAAATAACTATTACTATAGCTCATAGACTTAGTACAATCGAGCATGCTGATAAAATTTTAGTTATGCAAAAAGGTAAGATTATCGCATCTGGAAATCATAATGAGTTATTGGAAAAATCTGAACTTTATCAAAAATTAGCTGGAGCATTTGAATGAGTATAAAAATATTAGACTGTACACTTCGTGATGGTGGATATATAAATAACTGGGAGTTTTCAGATACTCAAGTTAAAAATATTATAAATGCTTTAAAATTTTCTAAAATAGAGATAGTTGAGTGTGGTTACCTTGATGATAAAAAAGGTAAGTCAGCCAACTCTACTCTTTTTAATACAGCAAAAACTATGCAGGGCTTACTTGACTCTATAAATTTAGATACTCAAAAAGTTGTTATGATTAATCTTGGTGATTTTGATGTTAAAAATCTACCAATAAAAGATGCAAGTGGTATAGATGGTATAAGACTAGCTTTTCATAAAAAAGATATAACTTTAGCTCTTAAAACTGCAAAAGAGATTATAAAACTTGGATATAAACTATTTTTTCAGCCAATGGTCTCAAAAAACTATAAAGATATAGAGTTCTTGTCTCTCATAGATGAGGTAAATAAACTTGGAGTTTACTCTTTTTATATAGTGGATAGTTTTGGTTCTATGACACTCTCAGAATTTCAACGATATATGGTTTTAGCTGATGCAAACTTAGATAAGAATATAGCATTAGGTTACCACTCTCACAACAACATGCAACTAGCTTTTTCAAATGCTATAAATATGTGTTCTACAAATTTAAATAGAGATATTATAGTTGATGCAAGTATATATGGAATAGGGCGTGGTGCTGGTAATTTAAATACAGAACTTATAGCTGATTATCTAAATACTACAATGAAAAAAGAGTATAACACTCTTCCTCTGTTAGAGATAATAGATGAGTTTTTAAGCTCACTTATGAAGAAAAAATCATGGGGGTTTTCACCAGCCCAATATCTTTCTGCATCGTTTGACTGCCATCCAAATTATGCTACTTATTTGATTAATAAAAATACAAATCATATAGTCGGAGTTAGGAAAGTTTTAGAAAAACTTCCATCTGAGAGTAAATCTTCTTTTGATAAAGTTTTGATAGAAGAGTTATATATTGAATCTTTACTAGAAACAAAAACATCTATAAAGGGCACTTTAAATATCCCAAAAGATAAAAAAATTCTTTTAGTAGCCTCTGGAAAAAGTGTGCAAGATTATCAAACTATGATAGATGAAAAAAACTCAAGTGATGAGTATATTTTAATAGCTTTAAATCATAAGCCAAGTTTTGAGTGTGATTACTATTTTTTCTCAAATCAAAAAAGATTTGATGAGTTTAAAGACTCTGTTGATTTAAAAAAGATGATTATTACAAGTAATATATTTTCAAATATAGTTTTAGAGACAGTTTTAGATGTAAAACCATTGGTTTTTGTAGATAAAATTTTTAACACAAATGTAGCAGTTATAGCTATAAACTATCTAATATCAAAAGATATATCTAAAGTGGAAATAGTTGGTTTAGATGGTTACAAAGTTAATGAATCAAACTATAACTATAAAGAAACAAGTGTAATTCAAGACAACAAAGCTTTACTAGCTGAAAACAAACTTTTAAGTGAAGCTTTAACTCTTTTAGAAAAAAAGATTATCATTGAGCTTTTAAGTCCATCAGCTTTTAAAAAAGATATAGCACTTAGAATTTTAGGTGTGATTCCAGCACGTTATAAATCTAGTAGATTTGAGGGTAAACCACTTTGTATCATAAAAGATATACCTATGATAAAACGCACATATTCTCAAGCTTTAAAATCTGACCAACTTACGAAGTTGGTTGTAGCTACTGATAGTGAAATTATTCAAAACTATTGTGTGTCTCAAAAAATACCAGTTGTAATGACAAGTGAGTCTTGTTTAACTGGGACTGACAGGATAGCTGAAGTAGCTCTTAGTGAACATTATGACCTATATGTAAATGTTCAAGGGGATGAGCCTGTTATTGATCCTAAAAGTATAGATGAGGTTGTAAAAGATTTTAAAGAGTATGGAGAGCGATATATCGCTTATAATCTTTACAAAGTTATTGATGAAAAAGATGAAATTACTAGTGATACTATTATAAAAACTATAGTAAATGAAAAAGATGAGTTGATGTATATGTCAAGGTTAGGTGTACCGTTTAACAAGTCTAAAAATCAGCCAACTTTTAAAAAACAAGTTTGTGTGTATGGTTTTACTAAACAAGCTCTAGAAGTTTTCTCAAGCCGTGATAAAACCTTAAATGAAGAGTTTGAAGATATAGAGATACTTAGATTTTTAGATATGGGATACAGGGTGAAAATGAAAGAGACGGATGTTGATTCTATTGCGGTAGATGTTCCAGATGATATAAAAAAAGTAGAAGATTTTTTACAAAAGAAAGGTCTTAAGTAGTGATAAAAAATATTTTATTTGATTTTGATGGTGTTATTTTGGATTCTATGCCAGTTCGTGAGTATGGTTTTCGGAAAATATTTGAAAATTTTAATGAAGATTTAGTAGAAAAACTTTTAAATTTTCATAATGCAAATGGTGGATTATCTAGATATGTAAAGATAAGATACTTTTATGAAGAGCTTTTAGGCAAAAGTATTAGCGAAGAAGATGTTAAGAAAATAGCAAATGATTTTTCAGTAATTATGAAAAAAGAGCTTATAAATAAAAAATATTTAATTAATCAAACAGTAGAATTTTTAGATAAAAATTATAAAAACTACAATTTACATATAGTATCTGGCTCAGATGAACTTGAGTTGAGGTTTCTTTGCAAAGAGTTAGATGTTGCAAAATGCTTTAAAACTATAAATGGTTCACCAATTCATAAAAATCAACTCGTAGGGACTGTTTTAAAAGATTTTGATTATAAAGTTTATGAGACTATTTTAATTGGTGATAGTATAAACGATTACGAAGCTGCGAAGATAAACAACATAAATTTTTATGGTTACAATAATGATGAGTTAAAAGATGTATCTTTTGTTTATTTAAATAACTATAGATCTTTAGAATAGAGGATTTATATGAAAAATTTATTTATAATTGGAACACCATTACAGTTAATAAATGCTATTGAAGCAGTCCATCATTTTAAGTTGAAAAATAATATTTTAATTTTAGTGCATCGCTCAAGAGAGTCAAATATGAAGCAGATGCAAGAGATTTTAGACCTTCATCCCTGGGATGAAATTATTGAGATACCATATAGCTCAAACTCTAGTTTGATGAAGTATGTGAAATTGGTAAAAGATTTAAAAAATCATGCTTATGGGTATCTGTTTATGGCAAAATTAGAGGTTGTACCTAAACTTCTTCTTGCAAACCTAAATAAGCAAAAAGTTTTTCTTTTAGATGATGGAACTTTAACTATTGCTATTTATGAAAAATATATCCGTACAAATAAATTAAATAAGTATAATTTTAAAGAGTTGAGATTTTTACTTTTTGGATTAAAAGTAAAGATACGTGATACTATAAATTTATTTTCACTTTTTAATTTATCACAAGCAAACTCGAATGAAGTTGTAAAGAATAATTTAGATTATTTAAGAGAAACCTACCTAAATACTGAGGCCAGAAAAGAGTTTAAAAAGGATGAAGATACTGTATATTTTTTAGGTCAACCACTTGACTCTCTAATAGATATACGTGAATATAAGCAAAGTCTAGAGGCTGTAATAAAAAAATATAATAAAAAAATAATATATATATGTCATAGGGGTGAAAGTAAACAGACTCAAGATTTACTCTCTACGATTGATAAAGACTATTTTGAACTTTTAGATATTGGAATGCCTGTTGAGTTGTATTTTTTGTTTAACAAGATTTACCCATCTCAGATAATCTCTTACTGTTCAACTGCTGTAACTACAGTTGATTTGCTTTATAATGAATGTAAAAGCAACTACATTCAAATGCCTGTAACTGAAGAAAATGAAAAAAATTATAATGTAGATCATAAGTATTTTTATGCATGGTTTGATAAATCTAAAATTTTAAGTTTTACTGATTTAAATATTTAATCAGCTTTTTAGAACATTTTAGAGATAATCGCGATAATAATATAAATATAAATGGATTTTCATGTTAGATTTCGATAAGTTTACAAAGTACTCAAAACCAGGACCTCGTTATACGAGTTACCCAACTGCACTTGAATTTTCAGATGCTTATGGATATGATGAGTATATAAAAAAGATAGAGTCTCAAGATAGCTCTCGCCCAATTTCTCTTTACTTTCACCTTCCATTTTGTAGAAATGCTTGTTACTTTTGTGGTTGTAATGTTGTTTTTACATCTAAAGAAGACAAGATGATTCGCTATATAGACTACCTAAAAAGAGAGTTAGAGATACTTTCAAAGCATTTAGATTGTAAACGTGAAGTTCTTCAAATGCACTTTGGTGGTGGAACTCCGACATTTTTCACAGCAGCGCAACTTAAAGAGATTATTGATGAAATAAAATCTTACTTTCCAAACTTTCGTGATGATGCTGAAATATCTTGTGAGATAGATCCTCGTCATATTGATGAAGCTCAAATGAAAGTTATGAGTGAAGCTGGATTTAACCGTGTAAGTTTTGGTATCCAAGACTTTAATGAAAAAGTACAAATCGCAGTCCATAGAGTTCAACCATATAGCATTACAAAAGATGCAATGGATTTAGCTAGAAAATACAATATGCTTTCAGTAAATACTGATCTTATATATGGACTTCCATTTCAAACATTAGAGACTTTTAAAGAGACTTTGGAGCTAGCTCTAACACTTTCCCCAGAGAGATTTGCAGTATTTAACTATGCTCATGTGCCTTGGATGAAAAAGACTATGCGTAAGATTGATGAGACAACTTTACCAACTCCAGCTGAAAAGTTAGAGATTATGCAGTACACAATAGACTTTTTAACTTCAAATGGTTATAGAATGATTGGTATGGATCACTTTGCAAAACCAGAAGATGAACTTTTTAAAGCGATTGAAAAAGGTGAACTTCATCGTAACTTCCAAGGCTATACCACAAAAGGTGGTGCTGATCTGATAGGTGTTGGACTTACATCTATCGGTGAAGGTGTTGATAGTTACAATCAAAACTTCAAAGTTATGGGCGAATATGAAGAGGCTATTGATGCTGGTCGTTTACCGTTTGAGCGTGGTGTAGTTTTAAATGAGGATGATTTAATCCGTCAATATGTAATCATGGAGTTAATGTCTAACTTTAAACTTGATATAAATAGATTTAATGAAAAATTTGATGTAGTGTTTAAAGACTATTTTTCTGATGCAATAGAGGCTCTTAAACCTTTTGCAGAAGATGATTTACTCACAATGGATGAACATCATATAGAGTGTTCTGAAACAGGTACACTTTTAATCCGTAATATTGCTATGCCTTTTGATGCATATATGAAAAAGCATTCAGCAAATTCCAAAACATTTTCAAAGACTATATAAAGTATGTCAATGACACCTCAAGATATTTTTGACTATGCAAATATTACAGATGATTGTATCAAGTGTGGGAAGTGTATCCCCGTTTGTACTATCCATAATGTAAATGCAGATGAGGTTACCTCTCCGCGTGGTTTTTTAGACCTTCTTGGTGCGTATCAGCGTGGAAATCTTGAACTTGATAAAAATGCAAAAGATATTTTTGAATCATGTTTTTTATGTACAGCTTGTGTTGAGGTTTGTCCAAAATCTTTACCGACAGATATGGTAATAGAACAAGTTAGAAATGACTTAAGGCAAAAGTTTGGTATAGCTTGGTATAAGCGGGCATTTTTTATGCTTCTTCGTCATCGCTGGATGAATGACTTAGCTTTTAAGCTTGGTTGGGTATTTCAAACTTGTGGTTTTAAAATCAAAGCTGATGTTGACTCTATGACATCTAGATTTAATCTTCCGATGTTAAAAGCTGATAGACTTCTTCCAAGCCTTAGAAAAACATCATTTTTAAACTCTCACAAAGAAAATATTAACAATGGTGGAAAAAGAAAAGTAGCTATTTTTATAGGCTGTTTGGGTAACTACAACTATGTAGATGTAGGTAACTCACTTTTAGAAATTTTAGAACACTTGGAGATTGATGCATTTTTAGCAAAAGATCAAAAGTGTTGTTCTGCCCCAGCTTATTTTACGGGCGATTTTAAAACAGTAGATTATAACGCGAAGTTTAATATTGAGTATTTTGAGAGTTTTTCTAAAGATGTCGAAGCTATAATAGTCCCAGAAGCTACTTGCTCTGCAATGTTAAAGATTGACTATGAACACTACTTTCATGATCAACCACAATGGAAAGAAAGAGCTAAAGCGGTGAAAGACAAAATCTTTATGGCGACAGAGTGGTTAGATAAAAAGACTCACTTAAATCAACTCTTAGCATCAAAGAAAAAAGATACACGCATAGTAACTTACCATGACCCTTGTCATGCTAAAAAAATGCAAGGAATTTATGAAGAACCGAGAAATCTAGTATCTAATAACTATGAGATAAAAGAGATGAGTGATCCAAATTCATGTTGTGGTTTTGGTGGTGTAACTATGCAGAGCGAAAAGTATCATTTTGCGAAAGCTGCTGGAGTTCCTAAAGCTGATATGATTAAAAAAACTCAAGCAGATGTGGTAAGTTCTGAGTGTTCAGCTTGTCGTATGCAAATAAATGCTTCAATGAACTATGCAGATGTAGATACGGTGTTTAAAAACCCTATAGAGCTTATTGCTGAAGCCTTGAGAGATTAAAGTGGATTACTTTGTTTGGAATGTTAACCCAATTTTATTTCAGTTTGGAAGTATAAGAATTTTTTGGTATGGGCTACTTTTTGCTATACCAATTTTACTTGGAACTCAACTTATGAAGTGGGTATTTACTCGTGATGGTAAGTCAGCAGAGCTAGTAGATAGTGGTTTTACATATACTTTTATAGGTATTGTAGTCGGGGCTAGATTAGGACACTGTTTGTTTTATGACCCAGCTTTTTACCTTGCAAATCCAATGAAAATACTAGCTATATGGGAGGGTGGTTTAGCCTCACATGGTGGTGGTTTGGGTGTGATTATCGCACTTTACTTTTTTGTTAAAAAATATAAACTAGATTATTTATGGCTTCTTGATAGAATGACAATGCCAACTATAATCTTTGCATTTTTTGTAAGAATGGGTAATCTTATGAACTCTGAGATTTTAGGTAGAGAGACAGATGTCCCTTGGGCAATTATATTTTCAAGGGTAGATAATATCCCTCGTCATCCTGCTCAAGTTTATGAAGCACTTGCGTACTTTTTTACATTTATAGTTCTTTTCTCTGTATATAAGTTTAGTAAAAACCTAAAACCTGGGTTTTTATTTGGTCTGTTTTTAACTTTTGTATTTACTGCAAGATTATTAATAGAGTTTGTAAAAGAGAGACAAGCTTCTTACTCAAATGATCTCTTTTTAAATACAGGTCAGATGTTAAGTCTTCCTTTTTTACTTATAGGTATTGGACTTATTTTATACTCTTTTAAAAAGAGATAAGTTTACTTTCTATGATCCCGATGAAGATTTTTGTCTCTTTTTACAGATGATTTCCAAAAATGATTTACTAACCAGTATCCACTAAATGAACCAACTATAGAATAAAATAAAGTACCAGTGTAGAGTGGTATGAAAATATCATCAATGTTTTCGCTAAACCATTCTAATGTCATCTCAACTGGTGCAATCTCCGTACCTAAGAAAAAACTTCCTGTTAGATACTCCATATAGTACATTGGTGGCATTGTAAAAGGGTTACTTAACCAACACATAGCTAAACCAATAGGGACATTAAACTTTGTAAAAGGCATAAGTGCTAAGACTGCTGCCATCTGCATTGGCATTGGGATAAATGCTATAAATAAGCCATAAAGTACACCGCGAGATACCATCTTTCTACTAGTAGAGAGATACTCTTTTGGTACTTTATACTTTTTTATAAAGGCTTTTAATTTTTCACTTTTTGATATTTTTTTTAGATTTCTTCTAATCATCTTTTTTATGAACCTAAAGTTATTTTTTCGATTATAGCAAAAGTGCCTTATATTCCCAATAATATGTTAAAATTCCATTAATAAAATACAAAGTTGGTAATTAAAATATGTCATTTGAAAAACTAGGGGTAATGAAACCTCTTCTAAGCGCTATTGAAAAATTGGGTTATGAAAATCCTACAAGTATACAAACAAGAGCGATACCTTTAGTTTTAGCTAAAAGTGATGTATTTGCAACTGCACAGACGGGTACTGGTAAAACTGCCGCTTTTGGTCTGCCAATGCTTCAGAGACTTCGTAAAACTGAAGCGACAGAAGATAGAGCACTTCGTGGAATTATTCTTTCACCAACACGTGAGCTTTCTATTCAGATTTTTGAAGATTTACAATCTTATGCAATTAACTTGAAGTTAAACATAGCCATTTTAGTTGGTGGTAAAGATATAGAGTCTCAACAACGTATGCTAAAAACTGGTATAGATATAGTTATAGCAACTCCTGGTAGAATTATGGAGCATATGGAGCGTGGACTTAGTCTAAAGAGTGTAGAGATATTTATACTTGATGAAGCTGATAGAATGCTGGATATGGGTTTTGTTAAAGAGATTAGAAAGATTCATCCTGAGCTTCCAAAACGTCATCAAACCTTGCTTTTTTCCGCTACTTTTTCTGATAAGGTAAGAAAACTATCTAAACTTATTTTGACTAAACCTGCTTTTATAGAAGCATCAAAAAGAAACTCAACGGTTGATAAAATAAACCAAGTATGTTACCTTGTTGACCGAGAGAGAAAAGCAGAACTTTTAGCATATCTTGTTGGTTCAAGAAACTTTCGTCAGGTTTTAGTTTTTACCAAAACAAAAGCTAGTGCTGATTATCTTTATGAAGAGTTGAAAAAAGATGGACTAAAATGTGGAATAATTCACGGAGATAAAACACAAGCATACAGACTTAAAACTCTTTCTCAGTTTAAAGAGGAAAAAATTAAAGTACTTGTGGCGACAGATATAGCATCTCGTGGGTTAGATATAGAACACTTACCGTATGTAATTAACTACGAACTTCCATCTATCCCAGAAGATTATGTTCACCGTGTTGGTCGTACTGGTCGTGCGGGTCGTAATGGTGAAGCTATTACACTTTTAGATATTTATGATAAATTCGAGATTAAAGGTGTTGAAAAATTAATTGGTATGAAGATTGATAAAGAGATAGTTGATGGTTTTGAGCCAGATCCAAATATACGTAGAAAAGATGAAGAGGATATTAAACTTAAGTCTGAACATAAACGTCCTGAAGATAAAAAACGTGCAAAACAAAAAGCAGGTCCAAAAATAACAGCAAAACTTTTAAAAACAAATAAAAAACTTCAAAAAACTTCTAAAAAAAGAAAAACTACAAAACGAGACTAATCTTGTTAGAGATAATTTATCAAGATAAATACCTTGTTGCTATTAACAAGCCATCTGGCTTGTTAGTTCATCGCTCCCCCATCGACAGACATGAAACTCGTTTCGCCATCCAAGAGCTGAGAGACCAAATAGGGCAGTATGTATATCCACTTCACCGTTTAGACAAGCCAACTTCTGGTGTGCTGGTTTTTGCACTTGATAAAGATACAGCAAAGCTTATGAGTGAACAGTTTGCTTCACATACTATGCAAAAAGAGTACATTGCAATTGTTAGAGGTTATACAGATGAAAATGGTGAAATCAACCATGCACTTACCCAAAAGCATGATAAAATCGCAGATAAAGATAGATCAGATGAAAAAGAGGCACAAGAGGCTAAAACATATTATGAAAGATTAGCTACTGTTGAAATACCTTACGCAGTGGGGCGGTATGATAAAACACGCTACTCGTTAGTAAGGCTATTCCCAAGAACTGGACGCAAACATCAACTTCGTCGTCATATGAAGCATATAAACCACCATATGTTAGGCGATACAAAGTATGGTCGAGGTGAACATAATAAACTAGTCAGAGAAGTATATGATTGTAATCGTATGATGCTTCACGCACAAAAACTAGAGATAAAACATCCACATAGTAGTGAAATATTAAATCTTGAAGCTGGGTTTGATGAGACCTTTAAATCTATGTTTAATAATTTTGGATGGGATGTTTAATTTTACCATTATAGATAACTTTACACTCATTTGGAAGTATAATATCAGAAGTATTAGTTATTATTGAAGTGCTTTTTTTAGTAATATCAGTAGTTAACGATACTTGTTTATCCGTAATTTGAGAGCTGTTTATAACAAATGAAGCAATAGAGTCAACTGAAGTAGTACCAAAGTTAATTACCTTTTTCCCAGTATTTAAAATTGCAGATGGCATATGTGAAACTATATCAAAGACAGCACCTGTTGTATTGGCTACTTTTGGTGAAATGATGTTTCCAATAAGATCTTGAGTTAGTATGGCACAGCCATGTTTATCTACTATATTTATATCTAAGTTAGTAATATTCCCATCATCTTTTATATTTCCAAGGGCGACAATTCTAAATTTTTTAGTAGAGAGTGCTACATCATTTAGTTGAATATTTTTATTATTTAAAGATATATTTAGCTGAAGTTGCTTTATCTTAGTCTCTTTTTTTGAGTTTTGGAAGTTTTTAAAAATAGAATGTCCGATATTTACAACATTAAGTCCAATAGTGTCTTGAATATTTACTAATTTTTCATCTAAGTCGATACCATTTAAAGTGGTATTTGAAGCTACAATATATGTGTCTGCACTTTCTGTAGGCTTATGATAATGGATGTTTCCATCTAGATAGCCAGAGTCAAAAAGAGAATCCATATTTAACATATTGTCTATCTTTGTTAGTTCAAGTGAGTCGAATTTTATAAATAAAACATCTTTATCTAAATTTAACTCTAAGTCTCCACCTAATGAGGGTGTATTTATAGTTAAATATTTATCGTATTTTGCTTTTATAATTGCTGGACCATGGATGTCCTTTTTAGTAATAGCTTTATACTTATCTAACTCTTTTATATCTATTGAAAAATTTGTTTTTAAATTATTTTTGCTATATGAAAATGAAGTTATATTTATACTATCTTTATCATGTGTTATAAGTGCTTTCGTATTAAATGGTTTTTCTAGTTTAATTTTTGCACTTATATTAATAGGAACCTTCTCTTTCTCATAAAACAACACTAGTTTTTGAGATAAATTTAGCTGTTTTGTTTTTAAATCATAAATTGTTTGACCATTTGATAGTATAAAATTTTTATTTTTAAAAGTTGGATTGATTGTTATTATATTATTTTTAAAAACACCAGGTATATTCGCGTTAATTTCATGCTTGAAGTAGTTGGGATATTTTAATATATTTAATTTTTTAGTTTTTATATTGAAGTATATCTCATCTAAAGTTCCATAAGCATCAAGATCTACATCTGAAGAAACATAGTGTTTCAAGGTAAATTCTTTTTCTATAGACTCTAAGTTTAAATGTTTTGAAGTTAATTTAAAATGTTCATTTTTATAAGAAAAAGATGTATCCGATTCAAACTTATGTGTTTGTAAATAAATTTTTAGTTTATTTTTATAGTCTATTCTTCCATCTATTTTTAAATTTTTATTATTTAGATTTGAGTCTATTTTAAAATTAAACAGTTTTTTGTATGAACCACCCTCTAAAAATATATTTTTTATTTTTATATCGTTGGTAGTGATAAGTTCTGATGACAATATGATTTTACTATCTTGTGAATTTAAATCTATAAAGCCTTCACTATTAATATATCCAGTAGCAGGCATCTCTTTGTTTGAAAATTTAGCTAGTTTTTTTATATCTATATGACTTAAAATAAAGTTTAATTTATCATTTTTTAGATTTAAATCTATCTTACCATCGAAGATAGATGATTCTATAGATAAATTTTTATCTTTATATTTTAATGAATTTATATCTATGTTTTTATTTTGAAATTGTATATTTGCTTTAGCTGATATGTATTTTGATATTGTCCCATTACTTACTATTGTAGTTTTTCCTAAGTAAGGTAATTTTGAAGAACTATTTAATATAAATATTTTATTTTGAAGTTTAAAATCTATTCCTATATTTTTAACTTTTTTATCTAAGGCCAGAAGCTCTTTAGTTTTTAATGAAAGTGTTACATCATTAAGACCAGTTAATGATACTTTAGCATCGACAATAGCACTTAGGTTATAATCTTGTGAATTTTGTTTCTGATATGAAGATAGATTTAGTTTTTGTATATCTATATCTATTTTGTATTTACCATTTATCTCTTTTATCGTTGTATCTATATTGGCATAATATAAAGAAGATTTTGATTTTATAAGTAAACTGTCGTTATAAAATAAATTGGCATGAATATTTGCCATACCTTTTAATGGATGATATTTTGAAAAAGCATCAATATTTCCAGAAAAATCAATAGCTAACTCTAGAGGTAAAGCATTTAAAATATTTATATTTATTTTATTTTCAATTTTTTGAATATATCCTGATATTTTAGAGTTAGTAATGTCAAATTCAGTCACAACAAGATTTTTCTCTATAATAAGTGAGGTATATGTTTCTATGATAAATATTGTAATGATTTTAAAATAAAATATTACCGAGATAACTAGCATACTTAATATTGATAAAGGAATATATTTAATTATCACATCTATCTCTTTATTTTTGTACTATTTTACAATAATGAACTTTATCAATATTGAATTTGAATAATTTATGTATAATCGCACTAAATTATCACTAGGAGTTTTCATGGAAGCTATATATCCATTTGCACATATTATTCATCTTATTTTAGCAATTATCTTTTTAGGTTATGTTTTTTCAGATTTAGCTATTATATCAACTGTAACTAAAAAATTTACACCAGAGATAAACAAAGAAATAAACCAAACACTAGGTAAAAGAAGTTTTAAAATTTTCCCACTTTCATTGCTTGTGCTTGTTGTAACAGGTGGTATTATGATGTCTAGATATATAAACTCAAATGCAGGTTTATTTAACACAGATTTACAAAAAATCTTAGTGTTTAAAATTGCTCTAGTCTCTATAATAGTTTTAGGTGTTTTATCTAATCTTTTTGTAAAATTTACAGGACGTAAAAAATCAAATTTTATGCAAAATCATTTTCATAAATTAGTTATTATCTTAGGTCTTTTCATAGTTGTCAGTGCTAAGTTAATGTTTATTGTTTAGAGCTCACCATAAAAAATATCTAATCTAAGAACTAAGCTATAATTTGTTTGAAAATTATTTCTAATATCAAAGTCTAAAGCTGGTTCTAGCTCATAAAATAGCCATTTTCTAAAGAAATTTTGTCTGTATTTTAAAGATGTATAGTATTTATTTATACCAGAATGTTCTTCTATCACTTCTGGATAAATATTGTTATTTTTAGTATATCTATACTTAGTTCCACCAAAAAAAGCTTGAGTTAGAGTTAACCCGGTTTTATATGATGGTTGCCAAAACATAATAGCTCCAGTTGAGTAATACATTCCAGTCTCTTTTTCTTTAGTACCACGTTCTACAAATAATCTAAATAGTGATAAGTTTAAAAAAGTAGTATCAAAGTATCCTTGAGTTCTTTCTTCAAAACCATCATCTACATAGTACTCAAAAGTTTGAACAAACTCTAAGTCCCAATTGCCTGGATTAAAATCTGTCGAGTACCTTGCTCTACCAAATGGATAAATACCATGAATACCAATAGAATATTTTGATCTTATTCCATAATAATCAGGTGAAAAGTAATTTACACCTATCTCTGGTTTACTGCTACCATTATCATTATCTAAGGTATCCTTTATATTTTCACTATCAAGATTTCCAATAAAGAGTCTAAACCTTTTTTTAGAACGACTCAGTGGAAGATGAGCTCTTACTTTTAACCTTATTTTATCATCAAAATTAGACTTTGAATTTACTCTACCCTCTGGAGTAACTCTTAAGAATGGCTCATTCGTCTCTTCAATAAATTTATCACTTAAAAAGAATTTATCTGCATGTTTTTTTCTTTTAGCTTTTTTATTGTTTTTTTCTTTTAACTCTTTTTCATATTGTTCTAAAATTTTTTTATTTTTTGTTTCATTATTATCATCAGCGTATTTATCTGCAGTTTCAACAAGCTTTTTATCTACATATTCTGATGCCTCTTTAAAGCTATTATATGTTTTTTTATGCCATTTATCTATGAAGTGCCCATCGTCTAAGTTTTGTTCTTCTGCATAAGATATCGATGCTAATATAATTGTAAGTATTATGATATTTAATATTTTCATGTTTAAAGTATATCTTATTTTAACTTATTTGTAATTATATAATAATATTTTTATCAAATTTTCAATATATGTATTATTACTATTATTTAACTAAAGAACATTCCCATCCGTCGTATTGTCCACTACAAGAATCACTAATATCTATAATCATCATTGTTAGCTCATCAATATCATAATAGAATGGGG
>CAZZAZ010000017.1:0-6296 GCA_964652355.1 uncultured Sulfurimonas sp.
TTGACCTTATTCAAGAGGGTAATATTGGTCTTATGAAAGCTGTTGATAAGTTTGAGTACCAAAAAGGTTATAAATTTTCAACTTATGCTACTTGGTGGATTCGTCAAGCAATTTCACGTGCTATTGCTGATCAAGCTAGAACTATTCGTATCCCTATCCATATGATAGAAACTATTAACCGTATCAATAAAATCATGCGTAAACATCTTCAAGAGCACGGTAAAGAGCCTGATGTTGATACAATTGCCCAAGAGGTTGGTCTTTCAGTTGAAAAAGTAAAAAATGTTATCAAAATCACAAAAGAACCGATTAGTCTTGAAGCACCTATTGGAAGTGAAGATGATGGACGTTTTGGTGACTTTATTGAAGATAAAACATCTCTTTCACCATCAGATGCAATTTTAAAGGACGATTTACGTGGTCAAATTGAAAATGTACTTGAACAATTAAATGAGCGTGAAAAAGCTGTAATCAAGCTTCGTTTTGGGATTATGGATGATGAGAGTGATAGAACATTAGAAGAGATTGGAAAAGAGTTAAGTGTAACTCGTGAACGTGTTCGTCAAATTGAAAGTTCAGCTATCAAAAAACTTAAACATCCTAAAGTTGGTAGAAAACTTAAAAATTATATAGAAGAATAATAAAATATTATGACCTTTGAACAGCAGTGGATAGAATATGACTATAACCCGTTTGTACTTTTTAGCTCAAATGGTAAAATAGTCTCTCTAAATTCTGAAGCTCAATTTCTATTAGGAGCTGCTACTGCTGATGAACTGTTTAAATTAGCTACAACTTATGCCAATGTATCTTTTGGCTTTAAAACAACATTTATAGAGCTTGAGTTTGGTAGATACAAATTTTTTGCTCTTACTGTTGGATATGAAAATGAAGATGAAATAGGTATAAAATTTTATCAAGCTCCTACATTTAAATTAAATAAAGAAAAACCTGTTGGTGAGCTAACAAACATATACACACTTGTTGATTTATGCATATCTACAAGCTCAATAAATTCAAATATTATCTTTGCAAAAGAGTTTGATCCTACAATTCCAGAAATTATTATTGATTCAAATAATTTTATTAAAATTTTAAATAAAATATATAAATGCTTTGATGAAAATGAAAAAATATATACAAAAATATTCTATAGGGTTGGCGAACATATTAAATTTGAAAGCAAAAAGTATTCTATATTTTCAATTGAGGTCAAAGCATCAAGCATAAATAAATATAGAGCAAATGAGCTGGAGATAGTAAGTTCAAACACAAGCTTCTATATAGATATAAAAGATAAAATAACCATAAATATACCAATGATTACTTCATAGAGCCCTAAGCCTATACCATTTAAAAATATCCCAAAGGTAGCTTGTTTTATTCATAATTCTTTTAAATTTTTTTAGTTAATTCTAAGTCAACTTTTATATTTGAGTAGTGATTTATTTGAGCATATCGCATCTGAACTAATATAACAATAGCAATTAACAAAAGTATTGATGTGATTATTAGCAATTTTACTCCTGAATTATCTTTTTATTTAAGGAGATAGCAAAGCAAGCCCCATCGTTAGTGTTATAGACCTCTAATTTTCCAAAATGATGTTCTTCTATAATGATTTTTGACATATAAAGTCCTAATCCTGTACCATTTTTTTCATCTTTAGTAGAAAAATAAGGGTTGAATACTTTAGGTAATACATCATCATTAATACCGCCACCATTATCACATATTTTTATTAAAACACCATAGTCTGTATCCTCACAAATAAAAAGTATACTTTTATTATCTTTATTTGTTTCTTTAAAGTTATCTTGAGAATTTTTTAAAATATTTAAAATTACCTGCATCAATTCATTTACATACATATCTATTGCATTAACAGAATTATACTTTTCTATTATTGTTATACCATCAGACTTAAAAGAGTTTTTTACCATATTAATTGCTTTTTCAATTGGTACAGATACGGATGTAACAGAATATGCCTTGTTTGGCTTATAAAAATTTCTAAAATCATCAATAGTAGAAGTCATATTTTGAACAAGAGAATCTATATCTTTTAAAGAATCAGAAAAATATTTTTGACATTCATCTCTTTGCTTTTCGTCTGATAGATCAAAGCTATCAAGTTCCATTTGCATTTTTAAGTCAATTGACACAGCTACAATAGCTCCCAATGGTTGCCTCCACTGATGAGCAATCATAGATATCATCTCACCCATTTGAACTAATGCTGATTGTTTTTGAAGCAGTTCTTCTTTTTTATTTGATTCTTTTGTAACCTCTTTAACTTTAACTTTTAAAAATTTATTGAACTCTACGCTTTTATTTTTTTGATCTATATTATCTTTTAATAATCTATACATTTTATTATTTGCAGACGTCACTATATACATAAATAATATTAATAGTAAAGCCAAGATAACATGGGTTGTAGTATTTCCGAAATAAATAAAATTAAATATCATAAAAAGAACTATTGTACTAACAAATACAAAAGATGCATGAAAAACTGAGCTTAAAGCAGAAGTACTACCTGTTAATATTGCAAGTAAAACCACTACTACTATATAGGTATTTACCTCATCCATATAAAGATAAGATATAGTTGAAAAAATTCCCCATGTACTGGCAGAGAGAAACACTATAAAAATATAAATTTTCATATAATTTCTAATTTTATCTGAACTAGCTATATCTAGTATATTTAATATTTTATTAGACATATACATTCTGAGAATAAAAATAATAAAATTCACACCTAACCAAATAGATAAAATATTGAGTGGAATTTCATTTTTAAATAAAAAAAACATAAATACAGGTATAGCAAAATTTGAACTAACTGGCGCTATTTTAGGTTTCAGTAGTATCTCTATAAGTTCTTTATGGTAATTAAAATTTTTTAAAAGTTCAATCATTAAAAATCAACTATCTTCAAGCGAAATACATATTTTATTCATAGTATCTAAGAGGTGTTCCGTAGATAATGGTTTTTGCATGAAATGTTCTATACCTATTTTAATTAAACCAAGTAAGTATTCTTCATCATCATATGCAGACATTATCACTATCTTTTGATTCGGATTTATTTTTAACACTTGAGTAGACAGTTCAATACCATCTAAGTATGGCATCTCTATATCACTAATGAGTATGTCATAATATTTGCCTGTTTTTTCATAGTAGTTATTATATAATTCTAAAGCTTCTTTACCATGCTCAGCAATATCTACCCTTTTAAATAAATTTGAAAATATTTTTGCTGTTTGTTCTCTAAGTGTTACATCATCTTCTGCAAATAATAAAGTAAAATATTTAGATTTTGTTTTAAGTTCTTTAAAGTCTGTCATGCTATTCCATGTAATAAATAATAATTACCATAATATCACAGAAAAACTTTATTTTAGTTGAGCATTATTAGTTATATACCTGTTTATACTATATCCTACAATAATACCTATAAGTAATGATGGCAAATATATTGTTATGTTTAATATTTTATTATTTTCCAATGCAATGAAACTTAATATTAAAAATATATATGGGACTAGTCTGAACGCTGAAAAACCAGCACTGGAGCCTTTTTTTACATCTTTTAGGTTAAATATTTTTATTTTCTTTTTTTCTTGTGCAACTATCTCTTTTAAGTTCAACTCTTCTGCGGGTGTTTCATTTAAAGGAGTATCATCATAAAGCTCATGTGGGTCTTCGATGCTGTCTAGTAAGTCTATTCCTTCATTTACGATATCTAATTCAACTTGTTTACTTATCATTCCTCTATATGCATAAGCTGAACCAACAATGATAAAGAAACTACTTAAAAATGCAATTTGAATGTTTATATATATCTCAAAAGAGATAAAGTATGTTAAAAGTATAACAACTTGAGTTATAAGAAAGATACTAATACTTTGTTTCACCATAATCCTCATCATCTTCATCGTATTTGTCTTCATCAAGCTTTTTCTTTATAGCATAACGAGGCTCTTTAGCTAGCTCTTCATAAGCCTTGTACTGTTTTGAGTAAGCCTTATATACATTTAAAATTGCAGCAGCAATACCAATAAATATACCAAACCATAGCGCCCAAATACTACCAGTTAAGCTTTTAAACAATAGTCCAATTCCAACACCCATAACAACTGCTACAACCATAGAAATACCAAGAGATAGACTATCAGCCGCCTCTATAATAGGTTTTATTCTTGGTTTTCGTTTTTCTTCCTTAGCCATTAGTTATCGCTTTAAATACTCTAGCACTAGCTTTGATAGTATCTTCTATCATCTCATCAGTTGTAGCAGTAGAGATAAAACCTGTCTCATATAGTGAACAAGCAAAGTAAAAACCTTCAGCTAACATGCCTGAATGAAATTTAGCAAAAAGCTCACTATCACAAGAACAAGCATCAGCAAAGTTTTTCACAGGAGTATCATTCAAAAAGAAACCAAACATGCTTCCTCTTGTGTTTATTTGCATACTTAGGCCACAAGCTTGTGCTTCAGCTTTCATACCCTCAACAAGTCTAGTACCTCTTGCGTTTAAAACAGACATAACCTGAGCATTTTTCTTTAGTTTAGTTAATGCTGCAAAACCTGCTGCCATTGCAACTGGGTTTCCACTCAGAGTTCCTGCTTGATATACTGGTCCTTCTGGTGAAAGCTTAGCCATAATCTCTTTACGCGCTCCAAAAGCACCAACTGGCATACCACCACCAATAACTTTACCAAGAGTAACTATATCTGGTGTAACACCTGTGATAGACTCAGCACCATTTATAGATGCACGAAAACCAGACATAACTTCATCAAAAATCAAAAGTGCACCATTTTCATCACAAACTTTGCGAAGTTCATGTAAAAACTCTTTATCAGCTGGAACAAGACCCATATTTCCTGCTATTGGCTCTATGATAACACAAGCTATATCTTTTGAATCTGCAAAACATTTTTTAAGTGATTCTATATTGTTATACTCAGCTAAAAGTGTATGTTTAGTGAAGTCAGCTGGGACACCAGGTGAAGATGGATTTCCAAAAGTTACAGCGCCAGAACCAGCTTCAACTAAAAGACAATCACTATGACCATGGTAACAACCAGTAAACTTAACTATATCATCACGTCCAGTAAAGCCACGAGCTAAACGGATAGCCGACATTACAGCTTCTGTTCCAGAACTTACAAAACGAATCTTATCAATAGAATCAAACATAGATACAACAAGTGCCGCTAAATCTGTCTCTGCTTGTGTTGGAGCACCAAAACTTAGACCATGCTTCACAGCATTTATAACAGCTGCTTCAATACTCTCATCACGATGACCAAAAATAAGTGGACCCCAAGACTGAACAAAATCAACATATTTGTTTCCATCAACATCCGTTAAGTAACCACCCTCTCCTTCACTAATAAAAATCGGTGAACCACCAACACTTGCAAATGCTCTTACTGGTGAATTTACTCCACCTGGGATCAGTTTTGATGCTTCTTCGAATGCTTTTGTAGAACCGTTTGTACTCATAGTTATAATACCTTAAATAATATTTTTATGATTATAGCGAATAAGTATTAATTTATATTTGATATAATCGCTTAAAATAAATAAAAAATTAATGGAATATATTTGAATCGTTCATCATTTGCCCTTTTTGTTGCCCTCTTAATACACCTTGTTTTTGTGCTTTTATTTATTTTTTTAGGGACAATTACACCAGATATCAAGAAAAAAATAAAGCCTAAAGAAAATCGAATAAAAGTATCTTTAAAAGAGATGCCAAAAACTGATAAAAAAGCCGGAGATATAAAGAAAAAAGTCAAACCAACACCAATAGCTCCACCTATGCCTAAAGGAAAGCAACTTAAAAAAATAGTAAAAAAACCACCTATAAAATATGATAAAAAGAAAATTGAGCGAAAGCCAAAAGTAAAAAAACCACCTATAAACAAGCCAAAGCCAAAGCCAAAAGTTAAACCAAAACCTAAAACAAAACCAGTACCACCAAAAAAACCATATATTCCTGTGAAGAAACCAAAACCAAAACCTAAACCTAAACATGAAGTTTATAATCCATTTACAAAAATAGATGAAAATCTAACAAAGAAACCAGTAAAAGAACAAGAGACTAAATATGCTTGGCTGAAAGAAGACAAATCAGATGAAGTTGTTAAAAAGAAAAAGAAAAATTTTGCTAATAGCAGCAGTATAAATCAAAATATCAAAGAACTTTATGGTGACGAATTTGGAGAACTTACACCTGGTCAACAAAAATATATAATTGATAATCAAGAGA
>CAZZAZ010000017.1:6396-19178 GCA_964652355.1 uncultured Sulfurimonas sp.
GAATTTGGAGAACTTACACCTGGTCAACAAAAATATATAATTGATAATCAAGAGATTATGAGAAGAATAACTCAACAAGTACTTTCTCGTGTAGCACGAGTAAACTTACCTAGAGATATGAATGTAAACCGTACAAATGTTATAGAGTTTTATCTACATCCAAATGGAGATATGACTGACTTTAAATTTCTTAAAAAAAGTGGCTACTATGTACTTGATGACACAACTAAAGAGACTATAGAATATGCATACAGTAGATACCCAAGACCAAATGAAAAGACACTCATACGATACAATGTCTTTTACAACCTAGCTAGATATTAATAAAGATTTAGCTATAAACTACAAAATATAATTAAAAGGTCATTTATGATAACAAAACCAGTATATACTATACTTATCTCTTGTGCTATATTTTTCACTGCTTGTTCTGAGGAAAAAGTTACACAAAAAAAGGTAGAAATACCTTCATTACCAGTAAATACAATTACAGTAAGAAAAGAAGCTGTACCAATATGGAAACAATACACAGGAATGACAAAAGCAAGCTCAGACCAAGAGGTTAGAGCTAGGGTTTCAGGAATTTTACAAGAGATATACTTTAAAGATGGACAGCATGTAAACAAAGGTCAAAAGTTATTTAAAATTCAACAAGATGAATATATAGCTGCATTAAATTCTGCAAAAGCAAAGAAAGCACAAGATGAAGCATCATTAGCTTTAGCTGAGGCTGATGTAAACAGATATGAGCCATTAGTTAATGAAGGCTTAGCACCACGTGCAACACTAGAACAATACCAAGCACAACGCGCAAGACTAACAGCTGTAATAGCAGGTGATATAGCTCAAATTAACAAGGCTAAACTACAACTAGATTACACTATCATAAAAGCTCCAATAAGCGGAAATATAAGTGCAAGACATGTAGATGTTGGTAACTTAGTTGGGCAAGGTGAATCAACCTTACTTACTACTATACTTAGGATAGATCCTATTTATGCCTACTTTTCACCATCTCAAAGCGATGTGAGACTTTTTCAAAAGTATAGAAACAAAGAGAGACCTGATGCATTTATTGAAGTGGCTGGAAGTGAAGAAAAAATCAGACTCAATGGTTATGTTGATTTTTCAAACAACACAGTTGATCCACTAACTTCAACAATCACTATGCGTGCTACAATTAACAATAAAGAAAACTTAGTCCTCCCAGGTACATTTGTTTATATAAATCTTTTTATAAATGATAAGTATAAGTTTTCAATGATTCCTCCAGAAGTTATTTTAAGTGATCAACTTGGTAAATTTATTTATGTTGTAGGCAAAGACAGTAAGGTAAAAAGAATTGATATAGAAACTAACTATGAAACAAAATACTATGTTAGCGTATCTAAAGGCTTAAAAGATGGGGATAAAGTAATCGTTTCTGCTTTAGTAAAACTAAAACCAGGTCGTAAGGTTGAACCAACAGATGTTAGTGAAACCCAAGGTATTAAAGCAATTTTAAAAAATAACAACCTGATACCAAAAAGCAATTAAGTATGTTTTCAGTTACCTTTATCAAAAGACCAATACTTGCTATTGTAATTTCACTAATAATAATCACAGCTGGATTAGTATCTATGCTAGTGCTTCCAATATCTGAGTACCCAGATGTTGCTCCACCTACAGTAAATGTATCTGCTACCTACACAGGAGCAAATGCTTATGTTGTTGAAGATACAGTTACTCGCGTACTAGAAGACAAGCTTAATGGAATCAAAGGTGTTATCTATATGGATTCATCTTCTACATCAAATGGTTCATCTAGTATAAATGTTTATTTTGAACCAGGGTACGACATAGATATTGGTGCTGTTGATGTACAAAACAAAGTATCTACTGCTACTGCATCCCTACCTTCAGAAGTTGTTGCTCAAGGTGTTATTGTAGATAAAAAATCACCATCTATAGTTTGTTTAATAGCGATTAGTGGAGATGAAAGATACGACGGAAGCTTTCTTTCAAACTTTGTTAATATTAATGTATTAGATGAGATTAAACGCATAAAAGGTGTTGGAAAAGCACAAAATATGGGTGAAAAGAAGTATGCTATTCGTATATGGTTAAATCCAGATAAACTAAAAGTTTTAAAAATGACACCAATGGAGGTTATATCTGCAGTTAAAAGCCAAAATAAACAAGCCTCTATTGGTAAAATAGGTGGCACACCAACTTACAAAAATCAAAAGCAAGAGTTTACATTAACCACAGATGGAAGGCTTAGTGATGTTGCTGAATTTGAAAAGATTGTACTTAAGCATAAACAAGACGGCTCTTTAGTTTATTTAAGTGATGTTTCTAAAGTTATTTTAGGTAGTGAATTTTATGACTGGAATGCTATAAGTGCAAAAAAACCGACAGGACTTATTGGTGTTTACCAACTCGGTGAAGCAAATGCATTAGAGATACGTAAAGAGATAGAAGAAACAATGCAAAAACTTCAATCAAGATTTCCAGATGGTGTAACTTACTCGGTTCCTTATGACACAACCAAATATGTTGAAGTTGCTATTGATAATGTTGTTAACAATCTATATATGGCTATATTTCTTGTAATGCTTATTATTTTTGTATTTTTAGGTTCTTGGAGACCAACAGTGATTGCGGCAGCAACTATTCCTGTGTCACTTATCGGTGCTTTTGCTGCAATGCAAATAGCTGGTGGATTTTCAATAAACTTTTTAACACTTTTTGGGCTTATTTTAGCCATAGGTATTGTTGTAGACGATGCTATCTTGGTTGTTGAAAATGTTGAAGTTATTATGTATAAAGAGCCCGAGCTGACAATGCCACAAGTTGTTAAAAAAGCTATGATAGAGTTAATTGGTCCAATCATCTCAACTACCTTAGTGCTTGTTGCTGTATTTATACCTGTTTCTTTACTTCCTGGTATTACAGGCTCCCTGTATCAACAGTTTGCACTTACAATAGCCTTCGCAGTTATGGTCTCATCATTAAACGCACTAACACTTTCTCCAGCTATTTCAGCTATTATAATAAAGAGAAGAGGAAAAGATGAAGTAAAATTTATATTTTTCCAAAAGTTTGATATATTTTTTGACTGGTTAACTAAAAGATATAAAAAAATCATTACACAATTTATTAAAATAAGATACTTCATGATTATAATTATGGGTGGAATATTTTATCTTATGTATTTTCTTTTTAGTATTATTCCTACAGGCTTTGTACCTTCCGAGGACAAAGGTTCACTCATGGTATCAATAAACCTAAAACCAGGTACTTCAATATCTCAAACAGCACTTACAAGAAAAAAAGTCGAAGATATTATATATGACATAGAGGGTATTGAAAATATTGTTAGCGTTGAAGGATATAATATTATTACATCTTCAATGGATGGATCTGCTCTTGCTATGTTTATCTCTTTAACTGACTGGAGTAAAAGAAGAACAAAAGAAACAAGTGTTTTTGGGATACTGAAAAAAATAAAGCAACAAACAGCTCAAATTAGTGAAGCTAATATCGCTGCGTTTAATCTTCCTGGTATACCAGGAGTTGGTAATGTTGGTGGATTTGATTTTCGTTTACAAGATTATTTATCAAGTGATTTAAATACGTTTGAGCATTTTGCTCAAGAGATGATTAAAGAAGCTTTTGCAGATCCTAGAATAGCTTATGCTTACACAACATTTGCATCAAATTATCCAATGTATGATATTAAAATAGATAGAGAAAAAGCAAATGCAATGGGTGTAAATATTGGCGATCTATTTACTACTATGCAAGCTTATTTAGGTAGTATTTACGTAAATGATTTTACAAAATTTGGTAAGGTATTTCGTGTTTTTGTTCAAGCAGATAAAGAATACAGAAGTGCTAAAGAGGATATAGATAAATTATTTGTAAAAAATCGTGATGAAAAGATGGTTCCACTTAGCGCAATTATTAAAGTACAAGAGATGATAGGGCCGCAAAACCTTACTCATTACAATATGTACAGAAGTATTCAAATAAATGGTGTTGCCGCTCCAGGATACAGCTCAGGAGATGCTATGACAGCTATGGATGAGATAGCAAAACGTATCCTTCCTCCAAGTTATGGTTATGAATGGTCAGGTATGAGTTATCAAGAGACTTTAGCTGGTAATGCACAAATATATGTAGTTTTCTTTGTACTTCTTATAGTATTTCTTGTACTTGCAGCTCAATATGAATCTTGGATATTGCCACTTATGATTTTACTTTCAGTTCCTATGGTTGTAGCTGGGGCAATAGCCGGATTGTATTGGTTTGAAATTCCTCTCAATACATTTGCACAAGTTGGATTAGTCCTACTAGTTGCACTTGCGGCAAAAAATGCGATACTTATTGTAGAATTTGCAAAAGAGCAAAGAGAATCAGGTATTGGCATAATTGAATCAGCAATAAATGCTGGAACCCTTCGTTTTCGTGCAATTATGATGACTATTTTATCTTTTCTTTTTGGTATATTTCCACTAGCTTTTGCTACTGGTGCTGGTGCGATAACACAACAATCAATCGGTATTGTTTTAATGTTTGGAATGGTAGCTGCAACCTTTATATCAACCTTATTTGTGCCTGTATTATATGTATTGCTGGAAACTATGAGAGAAAAATTTGTAAATGTTGAAGATGAAATAACAAGAAGGGAGTCTATATAATGATAAAAAAAATAATAGTAGTATCACTACTTACTCTTAGTGTATTTGCACAAGATACATACACTATAGATCAACTAATACTAAAAGCAATGAAAAACTCTCCTGATTTAGCTATAAGTGCAAATCAATACAAAGCATCTAAAAATAGATATGATATAGCTACATCAAGCTATTTACCAAAAATTGATTTTAGTATTAATACCGGTCAAATTGGACAATCCAATATATTTGCTTCAAATAGTGATATGCTTGATGATACTGTAATAAATGGCTCAATTACACTAAAACAACTGCTATATGATTTTGGAAAAACTACTGGTAACTCGGATAGTTTTAAATATGATTCAGATAGTTTTAATAGCGATAACCAACAACTTATAAGTGACAAAATAAGGGATGTAAAAAGAGCTTATTATGGCGTCTTAAACTCTATCGCATTAATAGACGTAAATATAGAGAATGTAAAACTAAATGAGATACAGCTTTATCGTTCAAAAAAATATTTTGATGCAGGGATAAGAACAAAAATTGATATCTCAGATGCAAAAGTGGAATCTATTAAGTCAAAATTAGACCTCAGAAAAAGTGAGTATAATCTAAAACTATCTTACACCGCCTTAGATAAAGTAGTTGGCTTCAAACAAGTAAATAATAACTACAAGGTTTTTTCAAAACAACTTGATTTAGAAAACTTATACCAATCGATAGGTTCTTATCCCTTAACTCTTCAGGAGTCGATTGAGTTTGCTTATGCAAATAGACATGAGATAAAAAGTTTTTCAGCAAAAATAAAATCATCTATGTCAAAAAATAAAGTTGCAGAGTCTGAATACTATCCAGAGCTTTATTTTAATGCAAACTACACAAAACAAGATGCCGATGAACTTGACAATTTTATTCCAAAAGATCAATGGGCCACTATGCTTAATCTAAATTGGAATATATATCAAGGTGGTGCTAGTTCCTATAGAAACGAGGAAAAAAGAATACAAGTAAACATATCAAAACTACAATTAGAAAATATAAAGCTAAATATAAAAGAATCAGTTACTCAAGCTTATATAAATGTAAATAAAGCAAAAGATTCTATAGAATTATCGCAAAATCTTCTTGAAGTATCTAAAGAAAAATTTGATCAAGCTCAAAAAAGATATGAACATGGTCTATCAGATTATATTGAGTTGCAACAAGCAAGACAAGGTTATATTGATTCCATGAGCTCACTTGTTATTGATTATTATAACTACCATGTTGAGATAGCTTACCTAAATAATGCAATAGGAAAATAGTTTTTAACATTACTTGACAAATATAATTTTAATTGTTAGAATATCCTGATAGAAGGGATGTTCTAAGACTATGATAAATTATGAAAATTGTTCTATAATCAGTTTTTTATCCTCTATTGCCGATAAAGATGGTGATACACAAAAACAAAAACAAGAGCACCGACTTCTTATATATATTGCTATTGCAATGAGTTTTGGTGGTCTTGTTTGGGGTAGTATAGCTTGCCTTAATGGATTGACTATGCAATCTTTGTTCCCGTATGCCTATACATTTGCGACTATTTTAAATTTTGGATATCTATATTTCACTAAAAATTTTAAAGTTGCACAAACATTTCAAATTGCTATTAGCCTCTTTATTCCATTTGCATTTCAACTATCTCTTGGTGGGTTTATTGCTAGTGGTGCTGTAATATTATGGTCAATCTTAACGATACTGGTTAGCTTTACTTTTCAGAAAAAAGATTTAGCATTAAGATGGTTTTATCTGTATATTGTTTTATTGATTTTAAGTGGAATTTTTGATCATAACTTTAGACAGTATGCCCTAGATATATCAACAGATTTAAGTATTTTATTTTTTACATTAAATATAACAATGGTGTCCATAATAATTTTTGTACTTTTCTTTTACTTTATCAATGGGAAGGAGCAGCTTCAAAAAGAAGTTGAACTTTTAGCAGATACAGATTTACTAACAAATATACCAAATCGTAGATACTTTTTTGAGCATGCTGCTCACGAGTTAGCACGCGCTAAAAGGAACGCACAAAACTTTACACTTTTAATGATAGATATTGATTTCTTCAAATCATTTAATGATGAGTATGGACACGATATTGGCGATGAAGTACTTATTAGTTTTGCTGATTTTTTACACAATTCCATTAGAGAAGTTGATTTAGTGTGTAGATATGGAGGGGAAGAGTTTGTTATTCTTATGCCAGAAACAAATATAGAAAATGCTCAAATATTTGCTCAAAGAATTATAAAGGATTGTAGGACTATTAAAATAAACTCTGAAGTACAAGTTCCTAAAATAACAATAAGTATAGGTATAACTCATTTAACACTAGAGGATGAAAACATAGAACAAATAATTAAACGTTCCGATATAGCTTTATATAAAGCTAAAACTAGTGGTAGGGATCAGTTTCAAATTGTGCTAGCTCCTCAAGATCGCTAAAGCACCTTTATATATCGGTTCATCAATAAAACCATACTCTTCATCCACAAAACCTGTAATCCCTTGTTTTTCATGCATCTCAAATAACTTTATAATTGTTTTTGCTCTTTGTATCTCTTCATTTTTATCCACAAATATTTTATTTACCAATTTAGCTTGATCTGGTGATATGCACCCTTTTGCATCATAACCCATCTCTTTTTCTAAGTCAATCCACCCAGAAAAAACCTTAAGGTTTTTAAACTCTTGATAAACAAAAGAGACAGCTTTTATATCTATAGATTTACAAGTTATTAGAAAATGACTTAACATATATAACATAGTTGGGTTATCTTTGTTTATCATGCTTTGAGGGAGTTTCATATCTGCAAAAAGGTCTAAGATACCAAGATAAAATACAGTAACTCTTTTATCAACTTTTAAAGAGACTAGATTATGCCAAGCTTGCCTAGTTTCTATAGATAGATGTAGCTCACACTCTTTATTGAGAAGAGAAAGTACATTTGTTACCTCTGATGCCGTTTTAATTTTAGGGACTCTTATAGCATCTGGCATAAACTGATTTAAATACGCTATTTCATCGTACCCACCTTCATCAAGTGCATTTACTCTAACCACTAACTTTTTATCTATTTGCTTATTTAAACTTAAAAATATTGCACATAAAACTAGAGCAAAAGGTTTTTCCTCTGAGCTTACACCATCTTCTAAATTTAAAATTATACAATCAGCTTCTAAAAAAGCTATTTTTTGTAAGTGTTTAAGCTTATTGCATGACAACATTAAAGCAGATGAAAAATCATTCGATTCATTTATAACTCTAAAGCTTGGTTTTGCAAGCTTATTTAATGCAGACAAATCCCTTGAAGCATAAGCGACTTCAATATCTTGTAAAAAATCACTATTCATCTTTTGTTTCCTTTTGCTCTTGAAGATAAAAATAAAGTGCTTGTATCTCTTTTTTTGTTAAAAAATATCGTGGCATTCCCCTTTTTCTAATACTTAGCGCTTTGTAAAATTTATTAAAATCAAGATTATTTATACTTGGTCCAGAAAAAGTTTTTTTAATATTTTTATGCATATACTTAGCAATAATTTTTCCTTCACCAATATCGCCATGACAGTGTTCACAACCTATCCCTCTAGGATTTTTATATAGCTGTGATGCATACTCCATCGGTGTTATAAAACTGGTATCCGAAAATAAAAACATTGGTAATAGTAAAATTAATATATATCTCATTGTAAACCTATTGTAAACTTAAAAAGGTATAATAACAAAAATAATAATTTACGAGGCTTAAATGCAACTCCTTGATGGAAAAAAACTTTCACAAAAAATAGAAGTACAAGTTACTGATGAAGTAAAACAACTAAAAGAAACTTGCGGATGTACACCTGGTTTAGCTGTTGTTCTAGTTGGACAAGACCCAGCGAGTGCAGCTTATGTAAACATGAAGAAAAAAGCTTGCGATAGAGTTGGTTTTTACTCAATCACTCATGATATGCCAGAAAACATCTCTCAAGAGGCTATTGAAAAAACTATTGTTATGATGAACAACGATACAAATATTGATGGTATTTTGATTCAACTACCACTTCCTCCACAAATCGATACTACTAAACTTTTAGAACTTGTAGCTCCAGAAAAAGATGTAGATGGTTTTCATCCATACAATGTTGGTCGTCTAGCAACAGGGCTTGATGGCTTTGTCCCATGTACTCCACTTGGTGTTATGAAACTTCTAGCAGAGTATGACATAGATGTTAAAGGTAAAAACTGCGTAGTTGTTGGAGCGTCTAACATAGTCGGAAAACCAATGGCTGCCCTACTTTTAAATGCTGATGCTACAGTAGAAGTCACTCATATCTTTACAGATGATTTGAAAAAACATACTTTAAATGCTGATATTATTTTAGTTGGTGTTGGTGTGATTAATCTGATAAAAGAAGATATGGTGAAAGATGATGCAATCATCATAGACATAGGTATAAATAGAGCTGATAACGGTAAACTTGTAGGTGATGTTGACTTTGTAAATGTAAGTGAAAAATGTTCATATATTACACCTGTTCCAGGTGGTGTTGGACCAATGACAATTGCAATGCTATTGAGTAATACTTTAAAAGCTGCAAAAGCAAATGCTAAACAAAAACAAGAAGATAATTAATGAAAGAATTTTTAGGTAAAACTTACAGATTTTCAAACTCATGGACAGGGACTATAATAATAGTCCTTTTTGTTATCTTTTTTGTAGCACAAGCTTTTAGAATTCCTTCTGGAAGTATGAAAGACTCTCTGCTAATTGGGGATCACCTATTTGCTAAAAAATTCGCTTATGGTGTATCTATGCCTCATCTTCCTTTCTTAGAAGTGTCTGTTGTGCCATGGAGTGATTCTCTTCGTCTTATAGATGGGGACACACCAAGCCGTGGAGATATTGTAATTTTCAGATATCCTGGAAATGTTAAGCAACACTTTGTAAAACGCTGTGTTGCACTGCCAGGTGATGAGTTGTTTGTATCAAACAAAGACCTATTTATTCACCATAGTGAAGGCGATCAATATATAAAAGATAATTTTAAAGGCTATGAAATAGTAGTTTTTTCTGGAAAACTTTGGGTGAAGAATCCGTATAAAAAAGTACATCCAGGTATTCACAATGATGAAAAAATTATAAACGATGGAAGATATCCGGAGCAACTATTTAACTTTGGACCAATAAAAGTTAATGAAGACAACTATTTTATGATGGGTGATAATCGTGATCATTCTAACGATAGCCGTTTTTGGGGTGCTGTTCCATATGATAATATAGAGGGTACACCTTGGTTTATCTATTTCTCTGTTGATGATAACTGGGAGATAAGATGGGATAGAATGGGTAAGACTCCAACTGACCTTGAAAGCCCTATTCATTTAGAAAAAGCGATAGATGAAAGAATAAAACAAGATAAAGATGATCATGGAATCTATTGATTTACTAAAAATTTTAGCAGCAGTTCTTGCTTTGGCAGTAGCCATAATTGGACATGAAATAATGCACGGTTGGGTGGCTTATATATATGGTGACACAACAGCTAAAAATGCAGGTAGATTATCTTTAAACCCATTAGTTCATGTTGATATGGTTGGTACTATTATAGTTCCATTTGCTATGTATTTTTTACCTATACTTCTAGGTGGTGAAAGTGGTTTTTTATTTGGTTGGGCTAAACCGGTCCCTATAAATACATCTACAGTTATTAGAAATGCCGGATATAACGGAGCTATGCAAGTTGATTTAGCTGGTATTGTTTATAACTTTACTTTAGCAGCAGTTGCTTCAATAATTATAGTTATGATGAGCCAACCAACAACTGCTGATAGCTTGGCTTATGTATTTGCATATATTTTTGTGCTTAAACTACTTGTTATAAATGTTGTACTTGGTGTATTTAATCTACTTCCTATCCCTCAGTTTGATGGGGCACACTTTATTATGCATTTGAGTTTAAAATATAGGGTTAACTCTATTGCTGAGTTCTTTTACAAAAACGAGCGCTACGGAATGATTATAGTTTTAGTTGTGTTGATGACACCACTAAAAGATTTTTTACTGATTTTGCCAGTTCAAACTATATTACAACTACTATTATAAAGGATAAGTATGAAATTTTTTGTTGCAACAGATCATGCAGGTATTGATTTAAAAAACTACACAGTTGAGTTACTAAAAGGAAAAGGTCACGAAGTTATAGATCTAGGTCCTTTTACCACTGATAGAGTAGATTATCCTGATTATGCACATAAGTTATGCGAAGAGGTTCTAGATGATGAAAGAACTTACGGTATTTTGATATGTGGTTCTGGTATAGGTATGAGTATGGCAGCAAATCGTCATGAGGGTATTCGTGCTGCACTTTGTCATGATGCTTACACTGCAACTGTTGCTCGTGGACATAATGATGCAAATGTTCTTTGCTTTGGTGAACGCATAGTTGGTAAAGGCGTAGCAGAGTCAATCATTGATGCCTGGATAGCTGGTAGCTTTGATGGTGGACGCCATACTGGTAGAGTTGCTAAAATAGAACTAACAAAGGACTAAGTATGTTTTGGGAATGGTCACTTTTAACGATGGTTTCAATACTATCAATTTACCTTTTTGTAAAAATGTTTTACTTCAAAAGTATTACAAACAAAGAAAAAAGAAGCAACGACTTGATGAAGGTTACTCTTCAAGAGGCTGAAATTTTAATTAGAAAGTACCAAATCCAACTACAACGCGCACTTGGAAATGTTGATATTTTAAGTGATGAGTTAAAAAAACTAAGAAACGAACTTAAGGTTTTAAAACAAAGAAATGCTCAACATAGACAAGAAACAGATAGGTTAAATAACAAGATCAAGGCTCTTGAGGGTCGTATAGACGCACTACTATAGGAACACAAATGAGATTAAGTAAAGAACAAAAAAAAATAATAGAAGATTCAATCAGAGATATACCCGACTTTCCAAAAAAAGGTATAGTTTTTAAAGATATAACAACACTGCTAAACAACAAAGAAGCTTATGGAGTTTTGATGAATCACCTTTGTGAGAGATATAAAGAATATAACCTTGACTATATCGCAGGTATTGATGCTCGTGGATTTATATTTGGAGCTGCACTTGCGCAAATGCTTGGTCTTGGCTTTGTACCAATAAGAAAAAAAGGCAAACTCCCCTACACAACTATAAGTGAAAAATATGCACTAGAGTATGGTGTTGATGAGATTGAAGTTCACATAGATGCTTTTGGTGAAAACAAGGGCGCTAGAGTTTTAATGATAGATGATCTTATAGCAACTGGGGGTACAGCTAATGCTGCTGCAAAACTTATAGAACAAACTGGAGCTATATGTGTAGAAGCTTGTTTTATCATAGGTTTATCATTTTTAGATGGTATTAAAAATTTACAAGAGAAAACTGATGTTTACTCAATTATAGAGGTTAACTAATGTATATTCCAAGCGCTTCAAAATTTGATCCAGATGAAAATGGACACTTTGGACTTTTCGGTGGACGATATGTCCCTGAAACACTTATGCCAGCATTATTAAAGCTAAAAGAAGAATACGAATCTATTCGCTTTGACAAAAAGTTTTGGGATGAAGTTCACTACTACTTAAAAGACTATGTTGGTCGCCCTTCACCACTTTACTTTGCTCAAAATATTTCAGATGAACTTGGTGCTAAAGTTTACTTTAAACGTGAAGACTTAAATCATACTGGTGCACATAAAGTAAACAATGTAATTGCTCAAGGATTAATGGCTCAAAGACTTGGTTATAAAAAAATTATAGCTGAGACTGGTGCAGGACAACATGGTGTTGCTACTGCTACTATCTGTGCCCTACTTGGACTAGAATGTGAAATATTTATGGGTGAAAAAGATGTTCATCGTCAAGAGTTGAATGTTTTTCGTATGAAACTACTTGGTGCAAAAGTAAACTCTGTTACAAGTGGCTCTCGTACACTTAAAGATGCTATGAATGATGCTATTCGCCATTGGGTTACAAATGCTCGTGATACTTTTTATATAATCGGTACAGTTGCAGGTCCACACCCTTACCCTATGATGGTTAGAGATTTTCAAGCAA
>CAZZAZ010000018.1:0-18979 GCA_964652355.1 uncultured Sulfurimonas sp.
GAAAAAATAAAAAATATTATAGAAACAGAATCGTCTGTTACAGATTATCACTACTTGCAAACTAGAGAATCAGGCTCACATGTATTTATTTCTGTTCACACAGTTTTCAACGTAAGTATTTCACTTTATGATGCACATGTAATTGCAGATAGGATAGAGCTAAAAATAAAAGATCTATTTCAAGACAAAAAGGTTCATACCATTGTTCACATGGATCCATATGACGATTCAGAAATAAATGAGTCAGTATGAGCTCCAACCATACGGATAAGATAATCACTAATTTTTTGCATTGAATCTTGAAGCTCTGAAGGATGGCTCATATCTTCCCAAGATTTAAACTCAGGAGAATAATAAACTTCATTTGTGACTATATCCAAATCTCAAATACCATCATAACTAGTTGCAAATGCAAGCTTATAAAGTTCTTTTTCTTTATCTATTTTAGTTTGTTTATTTAGCAAATTCTACCACCCTACTTTCTCTTATAACATTTACCTTTATTTCACCAGGATAAGAAACCTTTTCTTCTATTTCTTGAGCAATCTCCCTTGCCATCAAAACAGATTCATCATCATTTATAAGTGTTGCATTAACTAAAACTCTTACTTCACGACCAGCATTTATGGCATAAGCTTGCTTTACACCACTGTGAGAAGACGCTATCTCCTCTATCTCTGTAACACGTTTTAAAAAACTCTCTAATACTTCTCTTCTTGCACCTGGTCTTGCAGCTGAGAGTGCATCTGCTGCACATACAGCCCCACACTCTATTGAGTTTATCTCTTCGTGACCATGATGTGCATATATCGCATTTATAACTACTGTACTTTCATTATACCTGTTACAAATATCCGCACCTAAATCAACATGATTTCCATCAACATCATGAGTTAATGCTTTTCCAATATCATGAAGTAAACCAGCACGCTTAGCAAGTATAACATCTCCACCCATCTCAGCAGCCATCATACCTGCTAAATGTGCAACTTCAAGAGTATGTCCAAGGGCATTTTGTCCGTAAGAGGCACGATACCTAAGCTTACCAATCAACTTAACAAGTTCGGGATGCATAGAACCTATATCTAAGTCAGAAAGAATCTCTTCACCTTCATTTAGTGTTGAATCTTCAAATTCATGAGTAACTTTTTCAAAAACTTCTTCTATTCTTGCTGGATGTATTCTTCCATCTTCTACAAGTAACTGTATAGTTTTTGTAGCAATTGCTCTTCTATAAAGGTTAAAAGAACTTACAAGTATTGCATTTGGAGTATCATCAATAATAATATCAACACCCAAAATAGTTTCAAGGGACTTAATGTTTCTACCCTCCTTACCAATAATACGACCCTTTAGTTCATCATTTTCTAAATGAATTAAGTTAGTTAGTCTCTCAGATGCAAAATTACCTGCAAAACGACTAGTAGCCTGAGCTAAAATATAATTAGCATTTTTTACAGCATCTTTTTTAGCAATATTTTCATATCTTCTTACAATATGAGCTATATCTGCACGAGATTTTTCTTCAATTTTTTCAAGTAAAATCTTTTTAGCTTCATCTTGTGTCATACCGGCACTATGCTCTATTGAGTGAAGTGCTTCATCTATCTTTTCTTCATATTTTTTCTTTAATGAACTTAAAGATTTCTCATTTCTTTCTAAATCAATTTTCTTAGATTTAAGAGAAACAGAATCATCATGGATACGCTTTTCTTCTGTTTGTTTATATCTCTTAAAACTTTGTTCTTTTCGAATTATCTCATCTTCTCTTTGATGAAGATCAGCTTTAGCTCGCTCTTTTGCAGTCTCAAAATGCTTTAAAGCCTCAAGTTCTAACTCTTGAGACTTAACACTTGCCTTTTGCAAAAGATGTTGTGCTTCATTTTCTATAGCATTAGCCTTAGCTTTAGCTTTTTGTGTATATATATCGAAATTAACATTTGTAATTTTTCTAGAAACAAAAAATCCAACAAGTCCGCTAACCGTAGCTATAGAGCCACCGAGTAGGATCTCATTTAACATTTCTATTTCCTAATTTTATTTTTTATTATTTTTTGTGGCGTTATTAATATATCACATGATATATCAAAATCATCACATATAAACTCTTTTGTTTTACAAATTTCAGACTGCACAAAAATCGTATATGGTTTCTTCTTTAACTTTGCGAAGAAACGATCATACATCCCTTTTCCAAAACCTACTCTTTGTAAACTTCCATCAATTCCAACTATTGGAACTATTACTATATCTATTTTTCTTATATTTCTTAAACTATTTCCCGCTTCATAAATTCCAAATTTTTTTCTTTGTAGCGGTAATCTAAATGGTACCATCTTAAAACTTTCGTCAAGCATAAACGGTAAAAACAGATTATTTTTTTTTCTAAACCTATTAATAGTTTTTCTTATATCTGCTTCAAAAGCTAAAGGAAAATAAACTAGGATATTTTGATTTTTAAATTTTTCTAACTCTTTAATAAGTTTCTTATTTAAAATACTATCTTTATAATATTTATTTTTATTCGCGCTTTCTTTTATCTTTTTAATACAATTTGAACGAAATATTGTTTTTGTAAGAGGCATATAAAATCTTTATGGCTATAATTTCGCATATTTTACTAAAAAAAAGGTACAAAATGATTAAAACATCTATTTTACTTAGCTCTATACTACTTTTACTTACATTTTCAGGCTGTTCTAGCGAAGAGGAACAAACTCAAGACATTAACTCTATGGTTTCTAAAAATGAATATGTCCTAACTTCTACTGATAACAAACAATATGTAGTTACAAAAGAGGGAAAAGGTTTTGTACTTGCTGGGGCAAAAGGAAAGATAGTTATTTTTGATATTTTTGCAACTTGGTGTCCACCTTGTCGTGCTACTGCAACTCATTTAACTTCACTACAAAAAAAATATAAAGATGATTTAGTAATCATTGGTATCACTATAGAAGATAATATTGCAAATGAAAAACTTCAAGAATTTGCAAAAGAAAATAATGCAAAATATATACTAGTAAACTCTACAACAAACAGAACATTGGCTGATGCTATTGTTATGGAGCTTGGTCTCGGCGAGCGATATCCTATTCCAACAATGGCGATGTATAAAGATGGAAAACTAATTAATCATTTTGTTGGTATGACTCAAGAAGAATTCATTGAAAGTGACATCAAAAAAGCTTTAGGGAAATAGATGTTTGGGTTTATAAAAAAATCTTTATCTAAAACTGCTGAAGCTATTCGTAGTGTTGCACCAAAAAGAAAAATAAGCTTTACTAAAAATGAACTAGAAGATATTTTACTAGAAGCTGATGTTGAATATGAACTTGTTGAAATAATACTAAATGAGATATATCAAACAAAAATAACAAGAGATATACTTCGTTCAAAACTACTTGCAACTCTAGCTTACACAAGTTATAAAGAGCCAGAATATACTACACCATTTGTAGAATTAATAGTTGGAGTAAATGGTGCTGGAAAAACTACAACTATCTCCAAACTTGCAACTCGTTACAAAAATGAAGGCAAAAAAGTTATGCTAGGTGCAGGCGATACTTTTCGTGCAGCAGCGATAGAACAACTTACACTATGGGCAAATAAAATAGATGTACCGATAGTCTCTTCAAAACAAGGGCACGACTCTTCTGCTGTAGCCTACGATACAATAGACTCCGC
The DNA here is from genome assembly GCA_964652355.1 of uncultured Sulfurimonas sp. GTDB lineage: Bacteria > Campylobacterota > Campylobacteria > Campylobacterales > Sulfurimonadaceae > Sulfurimonas. Next base: position 3,685 of record CAZZAZ010000018.1, read on the forward strand.
AAAATCAAAAGGTTTTGATAATGTTATCATAGATACAGCAGGTCGTCTTCATACTCAAACAAACCTAGCAAATGAGCTTAAAAAAATCAATCGTATTTGCGACAAAGCTCATCCAGGTTCACCACATCGTACTACACTTATTATAGACGGTACTCAAGGTAACTCTGCCATAGCTCAAGCAAAAGCCTTTAACGAGATGATAGGTATAGATGGGATTATTATTACCAAACTTGACGGTACTGCAAAAGGTGGTAGTATTTTTAGTATAGCTTATGCACTTGAACTTCCTATACTTTATGTAGGAACAGGAGAACAACCAGAGAACTTAACACCATTTGACAAGTATGAGTTCGTAGATGGTCTACTTGATGTTATTTTTAAAGAGGAATAGATACCATTCCTCCACTCCTAATATTTGACTTAATTACAATAAAAATCAACAATTAAATATACAATAATTAATCACATACGAATAGAGATAAGTTTAAAACTAATCTTTAAATATATCTTCATCTATCCATGCTTCTTTATAAACTCTATCAGAACTGAATGCATCAGCAACAGCAGTTATCCTACCTTCTATACTAATATTTTTTACAATTAGGTTTTATAAGATGATAGTAAATCATTAAGCTGTGTAGTCATTGCCGCTAAATGTTCAGAAGCAGATGCTATCTCTTCAACACTTCTAGCATTTGAAACAGACAACTCATTAACATCTTCAACTTTATCTATCATTGCTTGAATATCTTTAGAGTTGTTTATATAACCATCTACCATATTATCAACTTTGTTAACAGCATTATCCATAATAGTTACTGTACTTGATATTTCATCTTGTGCAGTTAATGCATTAGTTGATAGTTTTTCAATCGCATCTGCATTTACAGCTATAGCTTCACTTGCATCCATTATAGACTGTACGATAACAGAAATTGTAGCATTAATCTCAGCAAGAGATTTCTGCGTACGCTCAGCTAGTTTACGAACTTCATCTGCAACAACAGCAAAACCACGACCATGCTCACCAGCACGTGCCGCTTCAATAGCTGCATTTAAAGCAAGTAAATTAGTTTGATCTGCTATATCTGAGATAACTTCTAGTACACCTTTTACTTGTTGTGCATCTGCACTAAGATGTTGTAGTTTATCTGCTAATTCTGCTTCTGCTTCACTTCTTGTTATTATCTCACCTGAAAGACTTACTATAATTTTATTTGTACTAGACAAAGTTTTTTCAGCATTGTCTATCTCTTCTTTTGTCTCTTTTGCCTCTTCAATAGAATAACTTAAAGTACTTTGTATACTTTTACCTTGAGCACTTACTTCACTAACAATAGTTGCTTCTTGCTCTGCTTTTTCACCTATAAGCATAGATGTTTGTGCTAACTCTTCTGCAACAGATAGATTTTCACGACTTGTAGACTTAGCTTTAACAATAGTATCTTGAACTTTTTTAATAAAATCATTTATAAAATTACTTACGAGAGCTATCTCATTTTTTCCATTTATCATCAATCTCTGAGTTAAATCACCTTCACCATGAGCTAAATCTTCAGCTCTATTTTCCATATCTTTAAGTGGTTTCACTAGTGCTATCTTTAGTAAGAAAGATGATATGATCATAGCTAATATAAAAATCACTACAGATGTGATAATAATAGAATTTCTAAATTCATTTGGTCCAACCATAACTTCAGCTTCATCTATTTCACTTAAAACTGACCAAGTTAAGTCTTTACCTATATGAATAGGCTTGTATGCAGAAAGAACAAAACCACCATTATAATTTTTAATAATTTTAATACCTTTTTTTCCAGAGATTGCTTCTCTAGCAGCTTCAGTATCAACCTTACCTTTAGATGGATTAGAAAATGATGCTTTTAAAGAGTGCTCAACTGGGTCAAGAAAACTATCACTTCTCATCAACATATCTGGTCCCACGAGATAATCTTCTTGTGTTTTACCATAACCTTCACGAAACTTCATAATATTGTTTATTGATTTATCAGATATTTGAAATACTATAATACCTACAACAAAATCGTTTACAATAACTGGTGCACCTAAAAACATAGCTGGAGCACCTTTACTTGGGGTATAAGGTTTCATATCAACAAATACAGGACGTTTTAACTCTTTTACTTTTTTCCAAACTTCTGCTAATGCTGAATCTTTTAATGGACCAGAGCTTAAATTTGTACCCCAATCAGATTCTTGTGATTGAGAATACATAACATGACCATGTTCTGGACAAATAACATAAACATCATAATAACCATACTCTTTTGCATAAAACTTAAAAAAATCATCATAATTTTCTATTACATCATCAACATCCATATCATCAATTGGGTATGGGTCTGTTGGCTTTACATGTAAAGATTTATGCAAACTAATAAGCTCAGCAAGAACAGAACTAACATTTGCATTGATAGCTAATACATTTATATCAGCTATTCTTTTTTTAAAAAATGTTTCAATTTGCTTAGATTTAATCTCCCTAGAAGAAATTAAAGAATCATAACTTTTTTTTAATAAAACTTTTTCACTTTGCATAGTAACAACAACAGTGGTCGTTACTGCCATAAAAACCATAGCACCTATTAATAAACCTATACTTTTAGCTTTTAATGTTACATCGAATATGTTTTTCACAACTTCCCCATTATAATTATAATTTATAACAATTTACTCTCATTTTACTTAAGTAATAGTTAAAAAAAATAACTAAATATGTCAATTTGTCATATTCTATATGTAAAAATTTAAAATAATGTATAGTTCAATCATTGATGTAATAAAGGATAAATTTATGGCAAAGAAAAAAATATTATTTGAATGTCAACATTGTGGATTAACTACACCCAAATGGATGGGAAAATGCACAAATTGCGGAGCGTGGGACTCCATGGTGGAATTGACGGAGCATCAACAAGAGGTGGTAAAACAAACTAAAACAACTTCAAGTTCATCAACTAAAGCTATAAGTATAAATGATATACAAGAAGAAGAAGTATTTAAATTTTCTTCATTAGATAAAGAATTAGACATGGTATTAGGAGGAGGAATAGTTCCAGGTTCACTTACTTTAATCGGTGGAAGTCCTGGTGTAGGAAAATCTACACTACTTCTAAAGGTAGCTGCAAATATTGCCTCCACAAATAAAAATGTACTTTATGTAACAGGCGAAGAATCAACAAGCCAAATTAAACTACGATCAAATAGATTAAATTCAAATCAAGATAAACTATTTTTACTAAGTGAGATACGATTAGAACAAGTTTTAGTTGAGTTAGAACATAGAAAATATGAATTTATAATTATTGATTCTATTCAAACTATCTACTCTGAAAATATATCTTCAGCACCAGGTTCTGTTACGCAAGTTAGACAAATTACATTTGAATTAATGCGTATTGCAAAAGAAAAAAATATTGCAATATTTATCATTGGTCACATAACAAAAGAAGGTTCTATAGCTGGTCCTAGAGTCTTAGAACACATGGTTGATACTGTATTATATTTTGAAGGTGATTCATCTCAAGAGTTGAGAATTTTACGAGGATTTAAAAATAGATTTGGTCCAACAAGTGAGATAGGTGTTTTTGAGATGAAAAATGAAGGGCTTATCTCAGCAACAGATATTGCATCAAGGTTTTTCAACCGTAACTCACAACAAGCTGGTTCTGCATTAACTGTAATTATGGAAGGTTCCCGTCCTATTATTTTAGAGGTTCAAGCACTTGTATCAGAATCCCATACTCCAAATTCAAAGCGACAGGCTACAGGGTTTGATAACAATAGACTCAATATGCTACTAGCATTACTTGAAAGAAAACTAGAGATTCCACTATCTGGTTATGATGTTTTCATAAATATAACAGGAGGGATAAAGATCACTGAAACATCAGCTGATTTAGCAGTACTTGCGGCAATTATTAGTAGCTTTAGAGATAGGGTAATATCCAAAGAGACAATATTTATTGGTGAAGTATCACTTGTCGGAGATGTTAGGGAGGTTTACGCTATGGATGTTAGACTAAAAGAAGCAAAAATGCAAAAAATAACAAAGGCACTCTTATCAAAAAAACCATTAGAAAAAACAAGTATTAAAACATTTATAGTAGATGAAGTTACAAAACTTCTAGAATGGTACTAATTTAACACACTTTTTAATATAAAAGATGTATAATCTGCCGATAAAGATAAAATAAGGATAAAAATGATTGATGCTGAATTTAGAAGTGAAGAAAAATTTTCAAAGCTTTCATTAGCTTATAAAGGGGAAACAGAGGGGAAGCTAGTATGTACAACAGTAGATGCTATAACTGCTAAATACTCTATTAAACCTGAGACTTATACGTGTAGTATATCTAACGGTAGAGAGGTTCTTGTGATAGAATATCAAGATGATAACAATCGTGAATCTGGTGAAATATTTGAAGAGATAATAAAATCATTAAATATTACAGAGTGTACTAACTAAAATAACAAGGATGTAATGATGGCTGAAGAAGAAACAAAAGAAAATACAAACGAAGCAAGTGAAGAAAATGGTAAAAAATCTAGTAATATGCTTATGATTATAATCATAGCTGTTCTAGTTTTAATTATTATTGGTGGTGCTGTTGTAGCTTTACTGCTTATGGGTGATGATGAAGAACCTCAAATGCAACAACAAATGGTTGCACCACAAGCTCAACAACAAACAAATTCTAGACAACCGAGAGCTTCAGCACTTCCTAATTCTAGATCTTTAAGTGAAATTGGTATCTTATACCCACTTGATACTTTTACAGTAAACTTAAAAAGTGATCAAGGCCGTCGTTACTTAAAAGCGACAATGTCACTAGAGCTAAATGGTGAAGAGTTAAGTTTAGAACTTGATGCTAAAGCACCAGTTCTTAGAGATAGAATCATTAGAATTCTTACTTCTAAAACTTTAGAAGAGATATCATCTAAAAAAGGGAAACAAAAAGTATCTGAACAGATTATGGATACTCTTAATGCTATGATAAAAGATGGAAATATTCAGGGTATCTACTTTACAGAATTTGTAATCCAATAAATGATTGGAATAGACCTCATTAAAACTAGTCGTATGAATCGCTTAATAGAGCGATTTGGCGATAAAGCTCTTAGTAAATTTTTAAATAAAGACGAAATAGAACTAATAAAAAACCATAAAACTGCTGCAGGTTTTTGGGCTGCTAAAGAAGCTTGTTCAAAAGCTCTTGGTGTAGGGATTGGTTCTGCATGTAATTTTCATGATATTTATATATCTAAAACAGATAAAGGTGCACCAATCCTTAATTTATCAGCCAAGGTAATTGACAGGTTTTATATAATAGACACTAGTTTATCTATTACACATGATGGTGAATATGCTATAGCTGTTGTAGTACTTCAATCATCCACCACCAACAAAGTCAAGTAACTCTAATTTATCCCCGTTATTTAACTTATGAGACATCCAGTTATCTTGCTTTATTATTTCCATATTTATAGCAGCTGCCATGACTTTACCATCTAATGATAATTCTTTCAGTAAATCATGTATTGTAATATCTTCACTGAATTCTCTTGTTTCGCCATTCACTATTATCTTCATTATTACTCTTTTTTAATATATTTAGTTATTTATTTTTATTCTTTAATTGAAAATATAACTAATTATTGCTATACTCATTATTATAAATTAAAATTAAGTGATTAAAATGCTAAATTCAAAAGAATTACTATCTTATACAAAAGAGTTATCTATTCTTTTTGTAGAAGATCATGATGATTTAAGAACAAATACAACTGAAATATTAAAAAACTTTTTTGATACTGTTGGTAGTTCAATAAATGGTGAAGATGCAATTCATCAATACAAAGCTTTCTATGAAAAGCATAAAAAATATTACGACATAATTTTATCTGATATTCAAATGCCTAGATTAAATGGTGTAGAATTAACCGAAAATATATATAATATTAACCAAAATCAAATTGTTATAATACTTTCTGCTCATGATGATTCAAAATACTTGCTACCACTTATCAACCTTGGAATAGAACAATTTATAAAAAAACCTATTGATTATCAAGATTTACTGGGTGTACTTCTAAATGCTTCTAAGAAAATTAAGCTGAATACAACATCGGATATAAAATATAATGAGTCAGTAAAAGTTAGATTAAACAACTCTTTTATATTTGATAGAGATAATAACTCATTATTTGAAAATAAAAATTTAATATATTTAACAAAATATGAAATAATTTTTTTGAGACTCTTAAGTGAACACATTGGAAAAATATATTCAAATGAAGATATAACTACACATTACCAAACTTTAAGTGAAAACCTTGATGCTACAAATATAAGAAAACTGGTATCTAAACTTAGAAAGAAACTACCTGAAAATAGTGTTGAAAGTATCTATGGTATTGGATATAGAATAGTGCCTTTTTTCGAGCTTTAATGAGCTCTTATTCAAAAAAAAGATCCGCTGAGCTTGAAAGTTTAGGCTCAGATAAGACTAAATATGAATATCGGTATAACCCAAAACTACTTGAAACATTTGAAAATATACATCAAGAAAATGATTACTGGGTTACGTTAAATGCTGATGAATTCACATCTCTTTGTCCAAAAACAAATCAACCAGACTTTGGCACCTTAATTATAAATTACATCCCAAATATAAAAATGGTTGAGAGTAAATCGCTAAAACTTTATCTTTTTAGTTTTATAAATAATGGTGAATTTCATGAAGATGTTGTAAATAAAATAGGTAAAGATTTAGTAAAACTGATGCAACCAAAATACCTTGAAGTAGTAGGTTTATTTTATCCTCGTGGAAATATTAGTATCCACCCAACTTTTTCATACTCTAACGATCAAGATAAATATAAAGAGATAGAAAAACATAGGTTTATAAATAGAAATATAAACCCACAAAGAATAGGCTAAATAATGGAACTTAGAACTCTTAAAGTGGTAAAAGACACACAAATACAATACAGTTCTAAAGAGCTTCTATTTTTAGCACAAAGTGGTCAGCCTTACCGTGGTACGCTCTATATAAATTTTTTAAGTAAAGGTACGACTATAAATTTAATTGATTTAAAAAAATATATAACTTCACTTAGAAGTAAAGTACTAAACTCTGAAAATATAGCCTACGAAATTTATGAAAAAATAAACACAAGTATAACTACTAACAATCTAGGCGTTATAGTTGACTTAAGTGCTAGAGGTGGGATACAACAACGAGTATCATACGGTAAAGATTTTCAAACAGTTTTAAAACCTAATATATTTCAAGTTTAATTAGCTATAAATAATTTCCATATACCTTATTTACTTTTTCTGATTGGTTTTTATATAAGCTAACATCTACATACTCTGAACAATATTTTAGTAAATAGTCTTGGGTATGTTTTAACTTATAAATACTACCCTTATTTTTATAATTGTTGAAATTATGAACTGATCTATCATACTGACTAACAAACTTTCCACAGTGTTTCTTTCTTGCAATTTTATATTTTTTTTCTGCAATAACTTTATCACAGTTCAATAAAGAAACTTTCTCAACGGGTTCGTTAGAGTATCCACTACCTATATCAATAAGTAGTCCAGTAATACTGACCATAACAATGTTACCAAGTACCCACTCATTCATTTCACTTTCTTCTTTTTTAATTTCACATTGAGTGAGATATGTATAAGTAGAGTTACCTTTGTTATCAAGTTTTATAACAGCCGGCGTTATTGCTTTTGCAATAATTTTTCCGTCACTATCTTTAATGATAAAAGGTTGTCCATTTTTCTTAGATTTTATATATACAGAAGTTTTTGTTGGAGAGACCATAGTTGAACATCCAGATATAAATATAGTTATTATTAATGTTGCAATTATATTTTTCATCATTATGTCTCACTTCTAGTTTAGTATAAGCGTATATCGACATAAATAGCATTAAATAAAATAAAAAAATCACTTAATCCATCAACAGTACAAGCACACCTACAATTACAGCAATTCTTGAAAATTTGTCTTGTGATGAACTTGGACGATATTTTTCTATTTTTTTAGTAAAATAATTTGTTATATCTAAAAAAGCTATCCAAACTTGAGCACCTACTGATGAAACAAATAACATAAGAGATATAAGTTTTATCATTTCAATCACAGAGTCAATCATTTAACAAGTTTTCCTTCTTCAAAAATTTCACGCTTAATAATTTCACCATTTTCATTATAAGTAATTTTTTTACCATGCAACTTACCATTTTCATAATTTTTAATACTTTTTATACTTCCAGCTTTTGAAATAAAGTATTTTATCTCCTCTCCTTGTCTTTTATCATCTACAAAATGTTCTATTTTTGATGTAACACCTTTTAAAGTAAAATGTTTAATTTTTGTAATGCCATCTTTTAAAGAGATAAACTCTTTAACAAAACCATCTTTAGTATTATAAAAATGTTTTGTAACTAATGTATCATCAGTTTCTTTATAGGTTTCAATTTTTTTATTTCCACCAGGGTACTTTGTTATTTTACTTTTTGCTTTCATAATAGTCCTTATATGAGCGAATTGTAGCATATATAATGTATAATACTAAGATATGACAAAGCTACCAATACACGAAGTCTTAGAAGATTTAAAGAACTCACTACAAACTAATCAAACACTTATCTTACAAGCACCTCCAGGGGCAGGAAAGAGTACCGTTGTCCCAATATCATTACTTAAAGAAGGCTGGCTTGGAGATAAAATAATCATCATGTTAGAGCCAAGGCGTGTAGCTGCTCGAATGGTTGCTATTCATATGGCAAACCTTTTAGGTGAAAAAGTTGGGCAAAGTGTAGGTTACCAAGTAAAAATGGATAGTTGTTTTACAAAACACACAAAGGTTTTAGTTGTAACAGAGGCTATTTTAGTTCGTAAACTTCAAAGTAATCAAACCTTAGATGATGTTGCTATGATAATCTTTGATGAGTTTCATGAGAGGAGTATTCATACTGATTTATCACTAGCATTATCCTTGCAAGTTCAAGAACTCCTCCGTGAAGATTTAAAAATTTTAATCATGTCTGCTACACTTAATTCCGATGAGATTTCTTCTTTACTAGGTTCTGTTCCAGTTATAACTTCAAAAGGCAAAATGTATGATGTAGAGAATATATATCTTGATATCAAAACAAAACAGCCTGACACAAGGTCTTTAAATAACTTAGTACTTACTACAATACTAAAAGCTATAAAAGAAAATGATGGAGATATTTTAGTTTTTTTAGCAGGTGTTAAAGAGATAAAAAATATACAAAACTCACTTGCAAGTTCCTCTTTGAGTAAGGATATTCTGGTCCTAGCACTCTACTCTTCCCTGCCAAAAAAAGAACAAGATAAAGCTATTGCTAAGTCATCAAAAAGAAAAATAATATTAAGTACAAACATAGCTCAAACATCACTTACCATAGATGGTGTAAAGGTAGTTATAGACTCTGGTATGGAGAAACAATCAAGGTACAACTACTCAAATGCTATGGATCACTTGGAGTTAACATTTATATCTAAAGATTCTGCTGTTCAAAGAGCTGGTCGGGCTGGAAGACTTTCAAATGGGATATGTTATAGACTTTGGCATGAGTCAAAAATACTACAACAATCAACAAAACCTGAAATACTTCGAGCTGATTTGTCTTCACTAATTTTAGATTTGGCTTTGTGGGGAGTTGATGAGTTTGATGAGTTAAAATTTTTAGACATTCCACATCCAAATATCATCCACGAGTCTAAAGAGGTTTTAAAAGAGCTCTCTATACTTGATGACTCATTTAAAATAACACAGTTTGGAAAAGATGCACTTAGTTTAGGTCTTCACCCAAGATTTGCATACATGATTTTAAAAGCAAATGATTTAGGTTTTGCTTATGAAGCTTGTATTTTGGCTTCACTTTTAGGTGAAAAAGATATTTTTAAAAATTCATCTAAAGATAGCGATATATTATCAAGGTTTATTCATCTCTTTGAACAAGATTTTGATAGCGAATATATAAATAGATACAAGGCTAAAGAGGTTATAATGGGAGCAGATTTTTTTTATAAAAAACTAAAAAGTATAAAAAAAGTGGCACATAAAAATAGTTCACTTAATGTCGAGATGCTTAGTGTGTTACTTCTTTTTGCCTACCCAGATAGACTCGCTCGTCTAAGAGTAAAAAATGACAACAAATATATACTAAGCAATGCAAAAGGTGCAACACTTTACCACGAAGATTCTTTGTTTAACCAAGATTACTTAGTGGTAGCGAATCTTCATGCACATGATAGAGACTCAGTTATAAATCTAGCACTTAGTATAACAATGTCAGAGATAGAGGAGTACTTTTCTTCGTTCATTGAACACAAAAATTCTATAACATATAATAAAGAAGCAAAGAAATTTGACATAAGAAAGAGTGCTTACTTTTTACAACTACAACTCTACTCAAAACCTAGTCAGTCTTCACAAAATTTAAACTTTAAAAAACTACTTTTAGACTTAGTAAAAAAAGAGGGCTTAGAGATTTTAACTTGGAGTAAAAAAGCTACAAGATTAAAGCATAGAGTAAACTTTTTAAACCACCATCAAGAGTTTATAAACTTTAGTGATGAATCTTTACTTAATTCACTTGATACTTGGTTAGAACCATATTTATCAAATATAACAACTATTAAAACACTTGAAGCCTTAGATGTATATACAATGCTCTTATCTCTTCTTCCGTGGGATAAACAACAGCTTTTAGACACAATGGCACCTTCTAGTGTTAAAGTCCCTAGTGGTTCAAATATACACATAGACTATTCAGAGTATGAAAGACCATCAATGAGTGTAAAAATACAGGAAGTTTTTGGACTACATGATACACCAAAAGTACTTAACAATACTCTGTCTTTACAAATCCACCTCTTAACTCCAGCGATGACTCCTATGCAAATAACATATGATTTAAAAAGCTTTTGGGAGAATTCTTACTCCGAAGTTAGAAAAGAGGTACGAGGTAAATACAAAAGGCACTATTGGCCAGAGGATCCTTTTGAGGCTATTGCAACATCAAAGACTAAAAAACATATGATGAAAGATTTAAAAAAGTAAGGCTACTCATCTTTTTCTTTATTCTCTGACTTTACTTCTTTTTTTGTTTTTTTATTACGATGGCGAGGTTTTTTCTTTTTTTCTTTAGTTATATGAGTTGCATTATCGTTATTTGTTGGGACAAAACCCTCTAAAATTTCTTGTGGAATCTCATTTTTAAGTCTCATCTCTATAACTGCGAGATAACCTTCTTCTTCCTTACAAACAAAAGAGATAGATTCCCCTACTTCATCAACCAAAATAAGACGAGAAAAATAATCTTCATGCACAGATGGAAGGTCATAGTTAATAATAGTTTCTATATTTTGAAGCTCTAATGATTGTAAAATTTTATCAGTAGTTATAAGTATACTGATTTCACCAGTATTAAATGCAACAGCACCTTTTTCAACCTGTTCTTTTCTATGATTACCATGTATAACCGTAGCTTTTATATCTTTAGCGTTTAGATATAAGCCAAGTTCATCTGCTCTGCGTTTACTTTTTACAAGGACTACATTCTGCTTTTTTTCAGTACTTTGAAGATATAGCTCAAACATAAATGGTTTGTCTTGTTGCGCAGCAAAATAAACTACTTGTTTTGTACGCTTACCAACATTTACATTATCATAATACTTTTTTTCACTCTGTTTTTTAATTGTTTCTTCTTGCATTTATAAATCCTTGGTAGTTCTATATATATTTTTTAAATTATAGCTGAGTGTATATAAATAAGTAGTTACAATAGTACTTTATACATCATATTTAAAATCTCTAAACTAACTTTTTCTCTAGATAATAGCTGTCATAATTTGGTTAACTGTAATGCTAACTTCTTTCATATCTTTTATATCTTTAGACATAAATTTATCTATCTGCTCTTTCATAAGTTCAAATGATTCGCTCTCATTTTCTAAATATTTATCGAAAGCTTCTTGTGGGGTCTCATGAACTCTTTGAAATGATAGTACCTGCTCAGTATAGTGAACAACTATAAACTCAATATACTGAAGTATTTGATATCTAAGAATTTTCTCACCTTCTGATGTTAGTTCAATACTATCTAGTGATGTAATCATATCTAGTATTTTAAATTCATTCACAACTAGGTAAAAAAGTACAGCTACATTATCAAAAGAGTAAGATGAAGTCTCTTTTACCAGAATGGCAGCTACCACAAATCTAAGGTAATCAATTGCAGAGAAAAAGAGATTAAACTTATGATTGCCTGGAATAATTTCTACTATGTTTTTATCATGTATTCTACTTATTATCTCGAACAAACGCTCTTTGTAATCTAAGATATGATTAACATCTACTTGGTGTTTATCTAAAAATTTCAACATCCATCTTGTACTAAAGGCTAGAGTTCTTTCTATCTCAGCAAGAAGTTTATACTGCTTTTCAACATCCATCTTAAAATCATTTCTAAAGATTTCATAGCGTATATCATTTGCACCAAAGAGTTCATTTGTAATCAGATATGATTTAATTTTTAGTAAAAATCTATTATTATGTTTTTCTCTATATGTAGATACAAAAGTAGCACCTTGAAGGTTTATAATTATATCTGCCATAACAGTAGCTATAATCTCACGACGCAGCGGATGTTTTGATATCTCATGTTCATAAGCTCCAACAAAAGATTTTGGAAAATATTTGTATAGATATTGTGCTGCAAAAGTTTCATCTATAAGAGTTGATTCTAATAATTTATTTTTTACAAATATCTTAGAATATGATAAAAGTGAACTTAGCACTGGTCTTACTATAGAGCCTTTGGGGCATAAAACTTCGCTAATATTATCATTTTTAGGAATATAAAAATCTTTTCTACTAAAGCTTGGAAGATTGTTCTCTAAAACTTCAATGGTAGATAAAAAATCAACTAAGTAGTACTTACTCATATTTGCATCTTTTGAGATAGTAAGTGCTTGGAGGTAGTTATTCCAAAGAACAAGCTTTACAACCTGATCTGTTAAACTTTTTAAAGTTTTGTTAACTCCTTCTTCATCTAAAAGATTTTTTGACTTTATAATACTGAGAAGTATTTTTAGATTTACTTCGTTATCTGAAGTGTTTACACCTGCCGCATTATCAATACCATCTATATTTATCGCTCCACCATTTTTTGCATATTCTATACGAGCTTTTTGAGTAAAACCAAGATTTCCACCCTCGCTAACAACTTTTGCTCTTAGTTCATGTGCATCAAGTCTTACTGCTTCATTCTGTTTATCACCAAGATCAAGATTACTTTCATCAATGCTTTTAACATAAGTACCTACCCCTCCATTAAAAAGTAGATCAACATTCATCATAAGAAGTTTTTTTGCAAGTTCTTCACCAGTAAGAACTTTTTTTGTAGTACCTATCATCTTCTTGATCTCAGGAGTCAGCTCTATACTTTTTGTTGCGCGAAAAAATACACCTCCACCTTTTGAAATCAGTTTTTTATCATAAGCACTCCAACTCCCATTTTTTGCAGTGAAAAGACGAGAACGCTCCTCAAAGCTTTTTTCTACATCTGGAGTAGGATCGATAAATATCTCCTTGTGAGATATCGCAGCTAAGAGCTTAAAGGCTCTAGAGTATAAAAGAGCATTTCCAAAAACATCACCTTTCATACTTCCAATACCTACTACGGTAATAGAATTTTTTTGGATATTAATCCCTTTTTCTATAAAAAATCTTTCAGTAGAAACAAGTGAACCACGAGCAGTAATCCCTAATTCTTTATGACCAAAACCATTACTTCCACCACTTGCGAAAGCATCACCAAGCCAATAACCTCTACTTTTTGAAATATTATTTGCTACATCACTCATTGCAGCAGTCCCTTTATCTGCTGCTACAACAAAGTATGCATCATCGCCATCATAAGCTACTATTCTTTTATCTCTCTCTATTTTACCATCTACCATATTATCTACAAGGTCTAACATATTGTTAATAAAACTACTATAGATAGCCTCAAAGAAATCTTTTGTAATCTCTGATTTGTCTTTGTGGATTACAAAACCACCTTTTGCACCATCTGGGATAATAATAGAATTTTTTCCCTCCTGAGTAATCATAAGTGATTTTATCTCTTGGCGATAATCTTCGTGTCTTTCACTCCACCTAAGACCGCCACGACTAATCTTACTCATCCTTAGGTGAAGTCCACTAAAGTCTGGGTGATAAACAAAGGCTTCAATATTTGGTTGAAGTCCTTTTAGATGTTCAGAGTAGCTCTTCGTATCTATCTTAAACGATATAGCTTCGCTATCTAGGAAGTAATTTGTTCTTAGAAGGTTTTGCAACAAAGCATAAGTGAGTTTTAGGATTTTGTCATCCATTATATTTGGTACATCTTTAATCTTCTCTTCTATCTTTAGTTCAAAATTTTTAATCGACTTTTCACGCTTTGTAAGTTTTGGATTAAACTTCGCTTTGAAATAATCAACAAAGAGTTTAGATATATCTGAATAGAGAGTTATAGTATGTAAAAATGAGGCTTGATTTAATGAGATGACAGATTGGTCTATATACTCAATAAATGCACGAAGAAGCATAACCTCTTTGATTGGTAAGTTCTCTTTATAAACAAGTGAAAAGAGTCTACATCTTGATAGTATAATTCCGTTGAGTGAATTGGAAATAACTCTTTCTATATTACATTTAGAATCAGTTAGTTTCTTTTTATTTTCTACTTTTAGGTTAAAACGGTTAATATAGATATACTTTTTTTTATTAACTATCTTATATGCTACTTCATCAATTATATTGAATCCAAAGTCATGTAAAATAGGTATGATTGAAGAGAGATACAGCTGAGATGTAGCATAAATATTTATAGATGGCTTTATTTTATCAATTTCAATTTCAGTAATAATTTTTTCTTTTATTGTTTTATCAAAAAGTTCATCACTAATAATTAAATCCGTAGGTGATAGTATATCCGAATAGATGGCATTTAATGCAGACGATTGCATATCAAATCCTTGAAATATTATATTTACTACATTGTAACACAATGTTAGTTTTATGCATATAATAATGAAGTGGTTACCTATGAAAAACTTAAATAGATTTATTAATTTTAAATTTTTTTGAAATGTCGTTGTTAAGGGGATGCATAAGTGGTGGGTCCTATGTGACTCGAACACATGACCACTCCGTTATGAGC
>CAZZAZ010000019.1:0-12751 GCA_964652355.1 uncultured Sulfurimonas sp.
TAAAAAATAATCTCTTGCTACCTCTTTAGCACCTAAACTTTTTAAATGCTCAGTTGTGACTTGGCAGTCTATAAAATCATATCCCCAATATTTTAGATGTTTGATAAGTGTAGCGTATGCTGATTTTGAAGCATCACTTTTATATGAAAACATTGATTCACCACAAAATACTTTACCAATTACTAGTCCGTATAGTCCACCAACTAATTCACCATCTAAATAACTTTCAACACTGTGCGCTACTCCCATTCCATGCAATACACTATAAGCTTCTATAATCTCTGAACTTATCCATGTACCATTTTTGTCATTTCTCTCAACTTTAGCACAGCTTTTCATAACCTCTTCAAAGTTAGTATCAAATTTGTATGTAAACTTTTTCATGCTTTTACTTAGAGAACGAGATAGTTTGAAATCATCTAATTCCATCATAAGTCTAGGGTTTACTGACCACCAGATGATTGGATCATCTTTTGAATACCATGGGAATATTCCACTTTGATATGCTCGTATTAGTCTTGAAGGAGTTAAGTCTCCACCCCAAGCTACAATGCCATCTTCATTCGCATCCCTGGGGTTAGGAAATTTTATCTCATATTTATTAAGTTGTGGTATCAGTTTAGTGCCTTGAATTTTAGAACAAGTTTTTTGTTAAATCCAACACTCACACTACCACCATTTTTAAGTTTGCCAAAGAGTATCTCATCACTTAATTTATTTGTTATGTTGTCTTGAATATATCTTTTTAATGGTCTTGCACCCATCTCTGGAGAGTATGCTTCATCAGAGATAAATTCTATTGCTCTTGAAGAAGCACTAACTATGATTTTTTTCTTTTTAAGTTCTATATTTAGTTCATCAATAAATTTAGCAACTATACCATTTACAGTTTTTATATCTAGTTGATTAAACTCTACAATTGCATCCAATCTATTTCTAAATTCAGGTGTGAAGAATGATTTTAACTCTTCATTTTTAGCAATTGAATCATCTTTATTAAAGCCCATAACACTTCTTGCTGTTGCACCTATATTTGATGTCATTATAAGGATTACATTTTGGAAATTTGCTTTATATCCATTATTATCAGTTAAAGTTGCTGAGTCCATGATTTGTAGTAAAATATTTACTAAATCAGGGTGTGCTTTTTCTATCTCATCAAGTAAAAGTACAGTATAAGGATGTTTTTTAATACATTCAGTAAGTAATCCACCTTGTTCGTATCCAACATAACCAGGGGGTGCACCAACTAGTCTACTAAGGGCATGCTTTTCCATATACTCACTCATATCAAATCTTTCAAAATTTATACCTAAAGTTTTACTAAGTGAGATTGCAAGTTCAGTTTTTCCAACACCAGTAGGACCTGAGAATAAAAATGAGGCTATTGGTTTATCTTCAGGTGTAAGTCCAGCTTTAGATATTTTAATAGCTTTGCTTACTTCTGTAACGGCTGTATCTTGTCCAATAACTCTTTTTTGCAAATCAGACTCTAAATTCTCTAACGACATAGTCTCATCTGATGATACTTTTGAAGTAGAAATTCCTACAATTTTACCTATTGTAGTTTCAATATCATTTGCCGTTACTTTTTTCTTTTTGTTTTTAAGGAGGTGAAAAGATGCTGCGGTTTCATCGATTATATCAATCGCTTTATCTGGTAAAAATCTATCTGTAATATATCTTTTTGATAGTTCAACTGCTGTTATCAATGACTTCTCAGTATATATAATATTATGATGTTGTTCATATTTTTGTTTAAGACCCTTAAGAATTTTTATACTTACTTTTACTGATGGTTCATTTATATCAATTTTGGAGAATCTTCTACTAAGTGCTTTGTCTTTTTCAAAACCGTTACGATATTCAGCAAATGTTGTAGCACCCATACACTTTAATTCACCAGATGCTAATGCAGGCTTGAGCTGGTTCGCTGCATCCATCGTACCACTAGTGCTTCCTGCACCTATAAGTGTATGTATTTCATCAATAAATAATATTGCACCAGGCACGCGTTTTAGTTCATCCATTACACCCTTTAGCCTTTTTTCAAAATCACCACGGTACTTTGTTCCAGCGAGCATTGCACCTAAGTCCAAGGCATATAGTTTTGCATCTTTAAGAATTTTTGGAACTTTTTTAGCAACTATATTAAGTGCTAGTCCTTCTGCGATAGCAGTCTTACCAACACCAGCTTCGCCAACTAAAATAGGATTGTTTTTCTTTCTTCTGCATAAAACTTGAGTAACTCTTTGTATCTCTGCATCTCTCCCAATAACGGGGTCAATCTTTCCATCTTTTGCTTTTTGAAGTAGATTAATTGAAAATTTATCTAAGTAAGTTTCCTCTGCGTTTGAAGCATCTTCTTGTGTATCATCTGTGTGAGATATAATTTCTAGTATATCTAGTCTCGAAATTTGGTACTCATTTAAAAGCATAAAACTAAAGGTGTGCTCCTCTTCAAATAAAGCAGCCAGAAGATCTCCAATATCAGCAGAACTTTGTTGTGAACTTTGTATATGTTTAATCATAGAGTCAATTAAACGAGAAAGAGCAACACTCTCTAGTGGGTCAATTTTAATATCTTCAGGTAATGGATCAATATTTGTGTAGATATAGTTTTTAACTAACTCTTTCATCTTATCTACATCTCCACCACAGGTAAAAATAATTTTTGCACCCTCAGGAGATGTAAGTAGTTGATAAAATACATGTTCTATGGTAATGTATTCGTGTTTTAACTCTTTTGCATAAAGAATTGATTTTTGAAATATTTCATTTAATGCTTGGCTAATCATTATTCTTCTTCCATTTGGGCACGAAGTGGAAAACCACTCTCTCTTGCATCTTTATGAACTTGCATAACTTTTGTTTCAGCAATCTCATGAGTATATATTCCACAAATACCTTTATCTTTTTGGTGTACTTCTAGCATTATTTGCTGAGCTTCTTCATAATTTTTATGAAAAACTTCCATTAAAATTTTTATTACAAATTCCATCGATGTATAGTCATCATTTAGAATTAAAACTTTATATTTGTTTGGATGTTTTAGTTTTGTTTCTTCTAATAAATCTAAGTCTGTATTTGTTGCCATAATTTTCCTATAATAATTAATATTACACACTAATATGAGCAAAGCCCACATTAATGGCATGGACTAAAGTCCCTACAACCCCCTAAAGCTACAAAATGTAAACATTTTGAGAGTTTTTTGAGTTAATTATAACAAAATAGAGATAATTATGACCAAACGAATTTTTATTACTGCTACAAATACAGATATTGGTAAGACTTACACAACTAAACTTATCTTGAAAGAGTATGCTTCTCGTGGTTTGAGAGTTGGGGTAATAAAGCCAATAGAAACAGGTGTAATAGGTGAAGTATATCTTGATGGTAATGAGCTTTTAAAATCTGTGAAAGAGTTAAATCCGGAGTTTATAAATATTGAGGTAAAAGATATAGTACCTATCTCTTATAAGCTTCCAGCAGCACCATATATAGCATCAAAAGCAAAAATATTAGATTTAGAAATTTTGGATAAAGCTATTTTTAAATTAGAAAAATTATGCGATATTTTAATCATTGAAGGTGCAGGTGGACTTTATGTACCTATTGATGAAAAGTATATGATAATTGATATGATTAAATACTTTAAAGCTTCAGCACTTTTAGTAACTCATTGTTCACTTGGTTGTATAAATGATACTCTTCTTAGCGAAAAAGCTTTAAAAAATATGGATATAAAGTTTACTACAGCCTTTAATTGTAATGGCAATGATGATGGTTTTTTAAAAATTTCAGAGCCTTATTTTAAGAATACTAGAGAAGAAATACTTAAAGTTGACAAAAATATTGACACTATCTGTGATGTCTTGTATAATTTGTAAAATAAAAGGGATTTAATGCAGCACTTAATTCGTACAGACGATTTTACAAAAGCAGAGATTGAAGATATTTTAGAAGATGCAAAATTATTTAGTGATGGTAAATTTCATAAAATCTTAGAAGATAAAATAATTATAACCCTATTTTTTGAAAACTCAACCCGTACTAAAAGCTCTTTTGAAATAGCTGCTAAAAGACTTGGTGCGCAGATGGTTCACCTTGATGTTGCCAAAAGTTCTACAAAAAAAGGTGAAACTTTAGTAGATACTGCAACAAATCTTGATGCTATGGGTCCTGATGCAATAATTGTAAGACATCAAAATTCAGGTGTTCCAAAAATATTGTCAAACAATACAAAGGCTGCAATAATAAATGCAGGTGATGGTGCACACGCTCATCCAACTCAAGCACTTTTAGATTTATACACTTTAAAAGAACACTTTGGAAAACTTGAGGGTAAAAAAATTGCGATAGTTGGAGATATAAAAAACTCTCGTGTTGCAAACTCAAATATAGAACTTCTTAGTAGATTTGGTATGGAAGTCATTTTAGTAGCACCACCTCATTTTTTACCAAAAACTACTCTTCGTACTACGCATTTTTTAGAAGAGATTGTGGGTGAAGTAGATGCTATTATGAGTCTTCGTACTCAGACTGAAAGACACTCATCGCAAAGTTATGCATCTTTAAAAGATTATGCAAGT
Organism: uncultured Sulfurimonas sp.; assembly: GCA_964652355.1. GTDB lineage: Bacteria > Campylobacterota > Campylobacteria > Campylobacterales > Sulfurimonadaceae > Sulfurimonas. The sequence continues at coordinate 4,596 of CAZZAZ010000019.1, forward strand.
GATTTTTGTATAACAGAAGAACTTATCGGTACAAGAGATATTATACTACTTCATCCGGGTCCAGTGCATAGAAATATAGATATATCTGATGCACTTTTAGCAGATAAAAGATGTAAAGTACTAGAACAAGTTAGTAACGGTGTATTTATAAGAATGGCTGTTCTTAAAAAAATAATTAATGACATTTGATGATATTAATACTCTTGGAAAAGATAGAGTACCATTTCTTTTTATAAGTGATTTTTTAGCACAAAATATTAAAGTTATAAAACTTGATGAACTGCAAAATAGTGATATAGAATTTAGTATAAATGAAAAATCTAAAAATATTAAACACTCTAACTCTTTTTTAAAAATACCACAAGATTTTGAAACATATGAAAAAAAGTTTCAACAAGTTATAAATGAGATTAAAGATGGGAATACCTACTTACTAAACCTTACTCAAGAAACATATATTAAAACTGATTTATCTTTAAAAGAGATTTTTAAAAATGCTGATGCTGCATACAAGTTAAGATATAAGGATGATTTTGTTTGTTTTTCACCAGAAAAATTTATACAGATAAAAGATGATACAATACATACATACCCTATGAAGGGTACTATTGATGCTTCAATCTATAAGGCTAAAGAAAAAATACTTTCTGATAAAAAAGAGTTAGCTGAACACATTATGATAGTTGATTTACTTAGAAATGATTTATCTATAGTTGCTAAGGATGTAAAGGTAAAAGAGTTTAGGTATGTTGAATCTATTGAAGCTGGAGATAAAAAACTACTTCAAGTAAGTTCACATATCTATGGAAAACTATCAGATAAATGGCAAGAAAATCTTGGAAATATTTTGAAAGCTCTTCTTCCTGCTGGTAGTATTAGTGGTACTCCTAAAAAAAATACTTTAAAAATAATTCAAGATATTGAAGATTATGAAAGAGGTTTTTTCTCTGGAATTTTTGGTATATTTGATGGAAATAGTTTTGATAGTGGAGTTATGATAAGATTTATTCAAAAACTTGATAATAAGCTTATATATAAAAGTGGCGGAGGAATTACTCTAGATTCTAAAGCAAGGGAAGAATATAATGAACTTTTAGATAAAGTTTATTTACCATGAAGAGTAGCAATGAAAGATCAATTTAATAATTTTATAACAAGTGGTATTAATTTTTCAGAAGATGAAGAACATTTAAAAGCTAGGTATCAGACATTAAATATTGGTTTAGTTTTAACTATGATAGCCTTGCTATTTGGTATTATTGGAAATATCATTAGAGATGTAGAAGGCTTTATAGCAGTAGAATCAGCTATAATAGTGATGGATATATTTTTGATTTTAGCAATGAGAAAGTTTCATAAAGCTTTTGAATATATAGTTTTTGTTATGATATTTCAGTTTACATTACTTTTTATATTCTTAATCTATTCTTCCGATGCTACATCAATGAAATATGCTTGGGTATTTAATTATCCAATGATTTTATTATATTTAGAAAATATAAGAAAAAGTTCTTATTGGATGCTTTTTTTGATACTTATGATAATTAGCGCACCGTTTAATCCATATATAAGTACTGATTTTACATTTTATCAGGTATGTTACATTTCAGCTGTATTGATTATTATAAATGCAATTATGTTTTTTTATCAACTTAAAATGAGTGAAGCTAATAATAAAATATTAGAACAACAAAAATTATTACAAAATTTTAATAGTAATCTTGAAGTTCAAGTAAAAGAAAAAACAGAAGCACTTCAAGAGTTAAACGAATCTTTAGAGATTAAAGTTAAAGAAAAATTAGAAGAGATCATAAAACGAGATAAAATTTTAGAAGCTCAATCAAAACAAGCTGTAATGGGTGAAATGATAAGTATGATAGCGCATCAATGGCGACAACCCCTCTCTACTATAACCTTGCAAATATCTCACATGCAATTTAAAAAATTACTTGGTCAAGAACTTGATGAAGAAGAAACTGATAAAACTTTAACTAAAATCAGTGATACTATTGTATATTTATCAGATACAATTGATGACTTTTTAAACTATTTTAATCCAGATAAAGAGGCTGACGAGATTGATTTAAAAGAGCTTTTGCAAAAAGCTATAAATTTAGCACTTCCAAAAGCAAAAAAAGATGATGTGCAAATAATATTAGAACTTAATGAAGATATAGACATTGTTACATATATAAACGAACTTGTTCAAATTATTTTAAATCTTCTAAACAACGCCGTTGATGCTTTAGTAGAAAGTAAGAAAGTAAAATTGATTATTAAAATAAGTGCACAGATTCAAAATGAGCATGTAATTATAAATGTTATTGATAATGCGAATGGTATTCCTCAAAAAAATTTAACTCATATATTCGAGCCTTATTTTTCAACTAAAGGTAAAAATGGAACAGGACTTGGTCTTTATATGAGTCAGATGATAGTTGAAAAACAACTAGAGGGTACTTTAAATGTAAGTAGTTCCTCAAATGGCACAATTTTTACTATTAATATACCTAGCCATATTTGACAAATGAGATTTTTAAAAGATAAAGTTGTATTTTTTATAATAGCTTTCTTCTTTCATGTAGTTTTAGTTTATCTTTTTAGTGCTAGACTTTATATATTATACTTTTTTAGTTTAGTTGTTTTTGGATATATACTTTTTAAATTTTACATATATTTCTCGGTAAAAATATTTTTTGCACTTTTGATAGTACTATTTTTCAGTATAAATTTTTTTAATGATTTTCTAATGGAAATATATATAGATTTTGATTTATACTCTATAGTCCCAAGCCTAATTAGTGAAGTTATGTACACTCTATTTATAATTCATCTATTGCTTTTAAGTAATTTAAAACGCTTTAGGTTTTTTTGGGATATAATTGATAAAAAATTATTTAGGTGGTAGTAAATTATGTATATTAAAGATTTAAAATTTTCACTCTGGGCTGATTTTATTGAGCGTGATTATTTAGATAATGAGTTTAAAAATTTAATAGAAAAAAAAGTTATAAATGGGGCTACTTCAAATCCTGCAATATTTAAAAATGCAATTTTAACTTCGCCTGCATATAAAGAACAACTCTCAAAGTTAACTCACTTAAGTGCAAAAGAAAAATATGAGGCTGTGGCAATATTTGATATACAAAAAGCTGCTGATATTTTAAAACCATTATATGATATAAATGATGATGGTTATGTAAGTATAGAAGTTGATCCATTTCTTTGTGATGATGCAGATGCAACAATAGCAGAAGGTAAAAAACTTTTTACAGAGATAAATCGTGAAAATGTAATGATAAAAATACCAGCAACTACAGCAGGCTACAAAGCAATGAAAGAACTTACTTCATGTGGTATTCCAGTAAATGCAACTTTAATATTTAAACAAGAACAAGCGATATCTTGTGCTGAGGCATTTTCAGAAGGTGTAGAGGTCAATGGTTCAAAAGTAGATACTGTGATTAGTATTTTTGTAAGTAGAATTGATAGAGCTTTAGATAGTGAATTAGAAAAAAATGGTGTTGATATAGCTTTGAGTGGAATTTACAATACTATTGATATTTATAATAAAATAATTGAGATGGATGTACTCGGATGTCGGGCACTTTTTGCAAGTACAGGAGTTAAGGGAGATTCATTACCTCCTCACTACTATATAGAAGAACTTTTGGTTTATAACTGTGTAAACACAGCCCCTATTGATACTATAAAAGCTTTTGAAAGTTCAGGAGATAAAAATAAAAGAGTAGAAATTTCAGACACTATGATAAAAGAACATTTTATAAAAGTTAAAAATGTCGGTATAAATTTTGAACTTGTTTTAGATAAACAAATATCTGATGGACTAGAGCAATTTAAAGATGCTTTTAAAGAGATTTTGGAGAGCTTATGAGTGATAGTAAAATTCAAGTAGATATTAGTAAATTAACATTTGAACAATTAGATAAGGTAAGAGTTTATTTAAAAAATATGTTGGATAAAGGTGGAAGTGACCTACACCTAAAATCAAATGCTCCTATCCGTGCTAGGATTGATGGTAAGATAGTTATGTGTAATGATGAAGTTTTTTCAAAAGAAGATGCTTTAACATTTGCAAAAGAACTTCTTCGTGGTAGGTTTGGTGAATTTATTGAAAATAAGCAAATAGATTTAGTTTATCCATATGATGAAAAAAATCGTTTTCGTGTAAATGTATTTTTCCAAATGGAAGGAGTTTCTGCAGTATTTCGTACTATTCCTGTAAGTATTCCATCTATTGAAAACTTAAACTTTCCAGATGTTGTGAAAAGTTTTTCAAATAAAGAGCGTGGTTTAATCCTTGTAACTGGTGTAACTGGTTCTGGTAAATCAACAACATTAGCAGCTATGATAAATGAGATAAATCAAAATCATAATAAGCATATTCTAACTATTGAGGACCCGATAGAGTTTGTACATAAAGATAAGCAATGTATTATAAATCAGCGTTCAGTTGGACAAGATACACTCTCCTTTGGTTCAGCTTTAAAATCAGCACTTCGTGAAGATCCTGATATTATTTTAGTTGGTGAAATGCGTGATCGTGAGACTATAAATTTAGCACTTCATGCAGCAGATACTGGACATCTTGTTTTTTCAACTCTTCATACAATTGATGCGAAAGAGACTATAAATAGAATTATTTCAACTTTTCCGACAGAGGAACAAAGTCGTGTAAGAATGGCATTAGCCGGTGTACTTCAAGGAGTGATATCACAAAGGTTAATCCCTACAAAAGATGGATCTCGTCGTGCAGCTATGGAAGTTTTAGTTCGGACTCCGACAATAGAAAAATTAATTATGGAAAATCGTGATTTTGAGATTTTAGATGCGATAGAGAGTGGTCGTGAACATTACAAATCACAAAGTTTTGATCAAGCAATTTTAGAATTATATAACGAAGGTATTATTTCAAAAGAAAGAGCAAAAGATTATGCAACATCTTCTAGTGACTTAGAGTTAAAAATGAATGGATTAAATACTGGAAAAATTTCTGAAACTTCAAAGGAAGAGCCAGAGGATGTAAATTATTCACAAGGGTATGAAGATGTTTTTAGTTTAAAATAAAGTTTTAACTACATTTAAAGCTTAAAAAGGTACAATTGCAAACATTTTTTATTAAGGATTTAATATGTTAGAAGGTATCGTTAGAGAGAGTACTGGTAAAAAGGGCACAAATGCACTACGCCAAGATGGTTATCTAATTGCAAATATTTACGGAAAAGGACTTGAGAATGTTCATGCAGCATTCAAAATGAATGAATATATCCGTGCAGTTCGCAATAAAGAGACTTTAGCATTTCCTATCACTGTTGGTGGTAAAGAGATGAACGTAGTTGTTCAAAGTTATGAAGCACAAGCTTTAACTGGTGCATTATTGCACGTTGATTTAATGGTAGCACAAAAAGGTGTTGAAACTAAATACAATGTTCCTATTGTAGCATTAGGTGAAGCAGTTGGTCTTAAAAATAAAGGTCTTGTTCACATGGCTAAACCTCGTTTAACTGTTAAAGCAGCTATTGAGAATGTTCCAAACACAATTGAAATTGATGTTACTGAGATGGATGTTGGTAATTCTAAGTTAGTTCGTGATTTAGATGCTATTCCAAATGTAACTATTTTAGATTCTGATCGCGTAGCTTTAATAAGTATCATTAAAGCTAAATAATCATGCTTATAGTCGGTCTAGGTAATCCTGGTCCAGACTATGAGAAAACTCGTCATAACATAGGTTTTATGGTTATAGATGAGTTAGTTAAGCGATTTAATGCAAACAAACTATCCTCTTCAAACTTCGATGGTGAAGTTTATAAATTTTCAAATCATTTTTTATTAAAACCACTTACTTTTATGAATCTCTCTGGTAACTCTATTGTAGAAGTGAAGAAATTTTTTAAAATTGATGAAGTTGTTGTAATACATGATGATTTAGATTTACCTTTTGGAACACTTCGTTTTAAGCATGGTGGTGGTCATGGTGGTCATAATGGACTTAAATCTACTGATGAAAGAATATCTCGTGATTATGTAAGGGTACGTTTAGGTATTGGAAAACCTGAACATAAAAGTGAAGTAAGCTCGTATGTCCTTAGTAATTTTAATGAAAAAGAAATAAATTATTTAAGTGAATGGATAAGTAAGTGTTGTGATTCTGTTGAGTATTTACTAGAAAATTCATTAGAAGATGTTAGCTCCAAATATACAATTAAAAAATTTCAGGTAAAATAGCATTATGTTAGCTTTTAAATATATATCTTTACATTATATAAAATATTTTTTTATTATTTTAATAGCATTAGTTTTATTTTTAGTAGCTTTTGATTATCTAGGTAGCATAGATAAATTACATTTATCTGCTAACTTATTATTGATTTATTTGGTATATAAAGCTTTTTATGCCATAGATTTACTTTTACCATTATCACTTATTTTTGCAATGATAACTACTAAAATATTTTTAATTAGATCAAATGCTTTAGTCTCTTTTTATTCTCTTGGATACTCGAGAGTGGATGTTTTAAAACCGTTTGTAGTTGTCTCAACTATAGTTGTGCTTATATTTATATATCTACACTCTATTAGTCATTTTGCAAGAGCAAATGAGTACTCAAACAATATATATAAAAATTCTCAATACTTAAGTCCTACGAGAGATCTATTCTTTACATATAAAGATAAGTTTGTGTATTTTTCAAAAATGCTACCACTACAAGCAACTGCTGAAAATATTAGGGTTTTTAGTATAAAAAACAACTCTCTAAAAGAGGTGTTAGTTGCATCTAAAGCTATATATAAAAATGATGCATGGTATATAGATAAAGCAGATGTATTAGTAAAACCAGATGAAATTAGTTTTGATTCACTTGGTGTTAGTATCACTGAACAACATGACTTAAAAATTCTACACGGATTTCGTCCAAAAATGCTAGATCAAGTGTATGAGGGCAAAGTAAATTTTACTATTAAAAATGCTATTGATGCGATGATACTTTTAAGTGAGCAAAATTCAGATATTGATATTGTAAAAAGTGCACTTTATAAGATATTTATATATCCATTTTTTGTACCATGTTTAGTTGTTATTATCTTTTTCTTTGTGCCAATATCATCAAGATTTTTAAACACATCCTTATTTTCTTTTGGGGCAATCTTAGCTTCGTTAATGATTTGGTCATTACTTTTTGCTCTTGGAGAGTTGTCAAATCATAAAACTATACCAAGTGAAATGGGGATAGTATTACCTATAATATTACTCTTTTTTATAGCTATTAGACAATGGCGTAAATACCGAATGGCGACATAAACTCACGCTAAGCACTTTTTTGATAAAATATCTTAAAAAAGATTTGGATATTTTAGAATGAATTTTAAAGAACTAGCAACAGAATTTAAAACCCCCCTTTATGTATATGACTTTGACTATATGTCTTCACAATACGAAGAGCTTAAAGAAGCATTTAAAGGTAGAAAATCTATTCTTTGTTATGCTGTAAAAGCGAACTCAAATCTTTCAGTTGTTCAACATTTTTCAAAAATGGGAAGTGGGGCGGATTGTGTATCTATTGGTGAAGTACGTCGTGCATTTTTAGCAGGTATTCCTGCTTATCGTATTATCTTTTCTGGTGTTGGTAAAAGTGATGACGAGATTCGTGAAGCTATACAAAAAGATATATTATACATAAATGTTGAGAGTGAAGCTGAACTTGGTCGTGTTGAGATGATAGCAAAAGAGTTAAATATTAAATCTCGTATTAGTATCAGAGTAAATCCAAATATAGATCCAAAAACACACCCGTATATTTCAACTGGTTTACATGATAATAAATTTGGTGTAGAGATAGATACTGCAAAAAGAATGTATATAAAAGCTAAAAATTCTGAAGTTTTAGATCCAGTTGGAATTCATTTTCACATAGGAAGTCAGCTAACAGAACTAAAGCCAATCTATGAGGCAAGCGAGATTGTTGCAGATATGGTTCGCTCACTTGAAGCTATTGATATTGAACTAAAATTCTTTGATGTTGGCGGTGGTTTAGGAATTAAGTATGATGATGAAACTACTATCAAACCTTATGATTATGCTCAAGCTGTTCTTTCAACTTTAAAAGGTTTAGATTTAACAATTATTTGTGAAC
>CAZZAZ010000019.1:12761-18485 GCA_964652355.1 uncultured Sulfurimonas sp.
TGTATCTAAAGTATTATATGAAAAACAAAATGGTGCTAAAAGATTTGTAGTTATTGATGGAGCTATGAATGACCTTCTTCGTCCAGCACTTTATAGCGCATACCATAAGATAGAAGCTATAACTGACAATGATTTTAATGTAAGTAAGGCTGATATAGTTGGTCCAGTTTGTGAGAGTGGTGATTTTTTTGCAAAAGATTATGATTTACCTGCATTAGAGCATAATGATTTAATCGTAGTACATTCTGCTGGAGCTTATGGTTTTGGTATGGGAAGTAATTATAATACTCGTGGAAGAAGTGCTGAAGTAGCTCTTAAAGATGGAGAGGTTAAACTTATTCGTAGACGTGAAGAGTTTGAAGACTTAATTGCCTTAGAGCAAGAGTTTTTAGAGGATTAATCTTGTACTTTATTGACGTTCAAGGTACTTTGATTAGTGATGTAGATAAATCTCCAATTCGTGGGGCTATTAGATTTATAAATTTTCTTAACAATAAAAAAGTACCATATATGATTGTCACAAACAATACAAAAAAAGACTCTCGTGTATTTTATGAGTTTTTAAAATCATCTGGATTTGACTTTGATTTTTCATCATATTTAGACCCTTTAATGCTTTTAGAGTCACGTGTACCTAAAGTTGCAGTAGCAGCTTATGGTGCAGATGAATTTTTAGATACATTAGTAAACATGGGTTACATCTTAGACTATAAAAATCCTAGAACGGTTTTAATAGCGATAAAGGAAAACTTTACATCTAATGAATATGCACAGATGATTGATTTTTTATTAAATGGAGCTACTTTAGTTGGTATGCATGAGACTTCTATTTATGCAAAAAATAACAAAAGATACCCAGGAGTAGGGGCTATTTTGAAACTTTTAGAGTTTGCGACATCTAGTGATTATACAGTAGTTGGAAAACCAAGCATAGCCTTTTATAATGAAGCCTTAGAAAGACTTCGCAAAAAAATTGGATATATAGAGTTTGATAAAATTACTATGATAAGTGATGATGTTAAAGGTGATTTAGGTGGGGCAAAAGATCTTGGGATGAAGAGTATTTTTGTTACAAGTGGCAAGTATAAATCAGAAAGAGAGATTGTTCCATTTTTAAAAAAAAGTTTACAACCAGATGAAATTTACGCGGATATGCAAGAAATATTGGAGAATATATGAAAACTTTAGATAATTGTCGAGAAGCTATAGACAGTATAGATAATGAGATGCTAGATCTTTTAAACAAACGTATGAAAGTTGTAGAGCGTGTTGGTGAAATCAAACATGATACAGGTGGTGCGATATACAGACCTGAGCGCGAAAAAGCGATTATAGAGCGTCTCACAAAAATTAGCCAAGACAATGAGGGTATTCTAAATGAGTCAGCTATTGAAGCAATTTTTTTAGAAATTTTTGCAGTAAGTAGAAACTTAGAACTTCCAGAACGTATCGCATATCTTGGGCCGGAGGGAAGTTTTACTCATCAAGCTGCTGAGAGCCGTTTTGGAGCTATGAGTGATTATCTTTCACTTGGCTCAATCCACTCTGTTTTTAAAACACTAGAGTCTAAACGCGCAAAATTTGGAGTAGTACCTATTGAAAATTCTCGTGATGGAATTGTTGGTGAAACTCTTGATCTGTTAGCAAAATCTTCTGTAAAAATAGTAGCTGAACTTTATATGCCAATACACATGTCATTTGCTACAAAAGCTAAAAATCTAAAAGATATTACAAAGATATACTCTAAAGATAAAGGCTTTGGTCAATGTCGTGAATTTTTATCAGAACATGGTTTTGAAAATGTAGAGCAGATTCCAGTTGAATCAACTGCAAAAGCAGCAATTTTAGCAGCTGGGGATGAGAGTGCTGCAGCAATTTGTAGTCATATCGCTGCAAAGCTTTATTCTGTACCTACATTTTTTGATGATATTGAAGATGATATTGGTAGTCAAACAAGATTTGTAATTTTGAGTGATTTTAAAAATGGGCAAAGTGAAAATGATAAGACCTCTATTTTAGTAAGACTTGAAGATGCTAAAAAAGCTGGTTCGTTAGTACACTTTCTACAAGATTTTGATGGTTCCGATATTAATTTATCAAAAATAGAATCTCGTCCTTCAAAAGATGATGATGGTTTTGGTTATTGGTTTTATATAGATTTTTATGGTCATATTGATGATGATAAAATTCAAAATGTTTTGCAAAAGCATGATGGTGAAGTGACATGGCTTGGAAGTTATGTGAGTGATAGTTTGAAAGAAGAAGGTAAGTCGTGAATTTTAACAAAAATCTAGAAAATATAAAAACTTATGAGGCTGGAAAGCCGATAGAATTAGTGGTAAAAGAGTTTGGTATAAAGCCAGATGATATAATTAAACTAGCTTCAAACGAGAACCCTTATGGTTGTTCACCTAAAGTTCAAGAAGCAGTTGCTAAAATAGTTTCAAAAATGGCACTTTATCCTGATGACTCAATGTCTGCTTTAAAAGAATCACTGAGTGAAAAATTTAAAGTAGGGAATGAAAATGTAATAATTGGTTCAGGATCTGATCAAGTTATAGAGTTTTTGATTCATGCAAAAGCGAACTCTAACTCTAAGATTCTTATGAACTCTGTTACCTTTGCTATGTATGAAATATATGCGAAACATGTAGGTGCAGAAATACTTCGTACAGCTAGCCAAGAACATGACTTAGATGAATTTTATGAAATTTATAAAAAAGAAAATCCTGAAATTATTTTTATATGTACGCCAAATAATCCAACGGGAGATGCAATAGACTCACAAAAACTATATGAGTTTATTCAAAAGATTGATAATGATACTTTAGTTGTAATTGATGGTGCTTATATGGAGTACGCAATGTCTAAGGATACTACAAAAGCAATATATCCAAAAGATTTAATCTCTTATGAAAATATCATATATTTAGGTACTTTCTCAAAAGCTTATGGACTTGGTGGTATGCGTGTAGGTTATGGTATTTCAAATGCTAAAATCATCAAAGAATTATATAAACTTAGACCACCATTTAATATAACTACGCTTTCACTAGAAGCTGCAACTATTGCTCTAAACGATGATGAATTTGTCCAAAAAAGTGTAGAAGATAGTTTTAATGAGATGAAACGCTACGAAGAGTTTGCTTCTAAGCAAAATATAGATATAATAAATAGCTATACAAATTTTGTTACATTATGTCTAAATAAAAACCAAAATTCTAGTGAAATATCTAACTCTCTTTTACGAAAAGGTATGATAGTTAGAGACTTAAGTGGATATGGTTTAAATTCTATAAGAGTTACAGTTGGAACGAAAGAGCAAAATACTCGCTTTTTTGAGTTATTTCTAGAACTTTTATAAAAATTAATGTAATTATGGGAAGTTAATGGACTTTAAGGTACTTTTTTCACAACTGGTTGTTTTATACGCAAAACTAACTAAGCAACAAAAAATGATTATAGCAGCTGCTATTATTGGTATAGTTGCTTTTTTAGTTTTTATGGTTGTGTATACTGCAAAACAAGATGCTAGTTCTAAGTATGAAGTTTTATTTGATTCATTAACATCAGAAGATGCAGCTAAAGTTGTTGAACAATTAGAAAAAGATAATATTCCGTATTTACTTTTAGATAAAAATGTTATCAAAGTTCCAAAAGGTGTAGTATATAAAGAGCGAATTGCTATCGCTTCTTTAGGTATTCCTAAAAATTCTGGAGTAGGATTTGAACTTTTTGATAACCAAGAGTTTGGTGCTACTTCATTTGATCAGAATGTTAAATATCTTCGTGCACTTGAGGGTGAACTATCTCGTACTATTAATGCACTTTCCCCGATTGAGACAGCTAGTGTATCTTTAGCAATTCCAAAAGACACTCTATTTGTATCAAAACAAGAGGAGCCTACCGCTTCTGTTATGGTTAAAATGATAGAAGGAAGAAAACTATCACCTAGGCAAATTAGAGGGATTAAAAATCTTGTAGCTGCTGCAGTGCCAAAACTAACATCGGAGAAAGTTACTCTGATAGACAGTGATGGTGAAACTCTTGGTGATTCAGATGAGATGGCTCAAATGGGCGAACTCTCAGCTACTCAGCAAAAGTTTAAAACAAAAGAGGAAAAGAAAAAGCAAAGAAAGATTATGCAAGTTATTTCACCATTTGTTGGTGGTAATGAAAAGGTTGTAGCTCAAGTTACAATTGAGTATGATTTTTCTATAGAAAATTCAACTTCTGAGACGTATGATCCAGAAAATGTTGTTAGAAGTGAGCAAATAAGTGAAGAAAAAAGAGAAGGTTCAGCTCCAAAAGAGATAGGTGGAGTTCCTGGAACTGTTAGTAATATTGGTCCAGTGCAAGGACTTACTTCAAATCAGGTTTCAGAAAAATATGAAAAAAATACAGGTACTACAAACTATGAAGTTGGAAAAACTGTATCTGTTACTAAATCGCAATTTGCACGTATTAAAAGGATTACCGCAGCCGTTATAGTTGATGGAAAATATAAATATAAATTGGCTGAAGATGGGTCTATGACTGATGAGTTAGAGTATGAGCCATTATCAGCAAGTGATTTAGACGCTCTTTCTTCTCTTGTAAGCCGTTCTATTGGTATTAATGAATCTCGCGGGGATTTAATATCTGTTAAAAATTTACAGTTTAAAAGAGGTAAAACTAATATTGGTGAAGATGGTGTATCTAAAGCTATTTCACTTTCTCAAACCTATTTAGCACCTTTTTCTGGATTATTTAAATATATTTTTGTACTTATTTTATTATTTATTCTTTATAAAAAAGTTATCACACCATTCTCTCAAAAAATGCTTGAAATATCAAAAGAGGAAGATGATATGTCTAAACCTCATTTAGATATCGAAGATGATGAAGAGGAAGACTTAGTAGAAAAAGTTCAAGCTATGCGTAAAAAAGTAGAAGAACAACTCGGAGTTGGGGAAGGCTTTAATGAAGATGAACTAAAATATGAAGTTCTTTTAGAAAAAGTTAGAGTGATGTCAGAAGATGCTCCAGAAGAGATAGCTGCACTTTTAGAAGCTCTATTAACAGAAGAATCTGAAAATATAAGACCTAAGTAAAGGATAGACATGAATTTAAATGCAACACAACAAGCTAGCTTTGATGAGATGAGTATGGCAGAAAAAATTGCTATTTTACTTATGCAACTAGGTGAAGAAGTGACTGCTTCAATTTTTTCAAATATGAGTGTAGATGCTATTACTGAAATATCAAAATATATTGCAGGAAATAGAACAGTTGAAAAAACTATTGCTACTTCAGTTCTTGAAGAGTTTCATGCTATATTCCAATCTGGTCAATTCCTTACATCTGGTGGTATGGAGTATGCAAGAGAACTTCTTTACCGTACACTTGGACCAGAAGAAGCAAAAAAAGTTCTTGAAAAACTTTCTCGAAGTATGCAAGATACTCAAAATTTTGCATATCTTTCTAAAATTAAGCCTCAACAACTTGCAGACTTTATTATGCATGAACATCCACAAACAATTGCTCTTATATTAGCACATATGGATTCTAATGAAGCTGCAGATACTCTTAGTTATTTCCCTGATGATTTACGAAGTGAAACATCTATGAGGATGGCAAAACTTGGGGATATTTCACCATCAGTAATTAAACGTGTATCAGCAGTCCTCGAATCTAAACTTGAATCTCTTGCTTCTTACAAAGTTGAAGTTGGTGGACCTCGTG
>CAZZAZ010000020.1:0-18148 GCA_964652355.1 uncultured Sulfurimonas sp.
GTTAGCTAACCAAGATATATCAAAAATAGTATATAAACATGATTATGAGTCTAGTAAAAGTATTGATATATTTAAAGTCTTAAAAATTATATTTATTATAGTAACTATTGGATTGCTATATTTAATTGGACGATATATTTATGCAAAACAAAAGGCATTAAAATTAAAGTATACGCTACAAGTTCAGATGATAGAGCAAGTTAATGATTCTATAATATCAACAGACTTACAAGGCAACATTGTCTCTTGGAATAACGGATCTCAAAAAATGCTTGGCTATACACAAGAAGAAGTTGTTGGTAAACATATGTCCATAATTCATAGGGTCCAAGATATAGAACAAAATCAAGAGTATGCCATTCGCTTACAAAAAGAAGAATCTTTTTGTGTAGAGGCATATTTAGTTGCTAAAGATAGTAGCGAAAGATATGTAGCTATAACACTTAGTGTATTGAAAGATTCAAATGGCTTAGTAATTGGATTGTTAGGAGTTAGTAAAGATATATCTATGCGTAAAAAGATGGAAGATGAATTAGAGTATCAAAAAAATATTTCAGATTGGAAAGCTAACCATGATTCTTTAACTTCTCTGCCTAATAGAGTGTTATTTTATGACAGGCTAAAACAATCTATGAAAAAAGCAAAAAGAGATGATCGAGAATTAGCCATTTTCTTTTTAGATTTAGATCATTTTAAAGAGGTAAATGATAGTTTTGGACATGAAGTTGGTGATTTATTATTGAAAAATGTAACTAAAATAATTAAAGCTACAATCAGAGATGAAGATACATTATCTAGGTTGGGTGGTGATGAATTTACAATTATTGTAGAAGATTTATCTATTGCAGAAAATGCTCAAGTTTTAGCTCAGAAAATCATCACTTTTTTATCTAAACCAATGCAAATCAATGGACATAAAATACATATTTCATGTAGTCTTGGTATAAGTATTTATCCACAAGATGCCACGAATTTAGAAGATTTAATCAAATATGCGGATGACGCTATGTACAAAGCAAAGGCTAATGGAAAAAATAATTTCCAATATTATAGTATAGCTTCTAACTAACTCCTTAAGATATTTATAGTATAATAATTTATTAAATATTTAAAAAATATAAAATAAAGGTGTATGTATGGATTGGGGTAAGGTAATTTATGTGTTTTTCTCTTTAATGAGTTTAACATCAATCGCAGGATTTTTATATGAGCATAGTGCGGTTGCACTTTTTGTAGCTGGGTCTTTAAACCTTGTATCTACATTTTTAAAACTTGGTGTTAGAAATCTTCTTTCTGCTGAACTTTTAGCATCTTCATTAGTCGCAGATCTGCATCTTATACCTGCATTTATTTACTTAGAAATTGTTGGAAATTTAGAATGGGCAATTGCTTTAACAATTGGTGCATTAATTGCAAACCTTTTCTCAATGGGATTAGTTTATATAGAGAGTTCAAAAAATAGAGAAGAGTATTAACATTGGAATATAACGCGCAAAATTTAGAAAAAAATTGGCAAGAGTATTGGGAAAAAAACAGAAGTTTTGAACCAAATGAAGATTTTACACTAGAAAAGAAATATATTTTAAGTATGTTCCCTTTCCCTAGTGGTAGACTACACATGGGTCATGTTAGAAACTATACACTTAGTGATACTTTCGCTCGTTATTACCGTCAACAAGGCTTTAATGTACTACACCCAATCGGTTTTGATAGTTTTGGTATGCCTGCAGAAAATGCAGCTATTAAAAATGGAAGTCATCCTAAAGGTTGGACTTATGATAATATTGAGTATATGAAGGGTGAATTTAAAACACTTGGATTTTCTTTCTCTAAAGAGCGTGAACTTGCAACTTCTGATGAACTTTATACTAAGTTTGAACAAGGTTTTATCATTGATATGTTTGAAAAGGGACTTCTTTATCGTGAAAAAGGTCTTTTAAACTGGTGTCCACATGATGAGACTGTTTTAGCAAATGAACAAGTTATAGATGGTTGTTGTTGGCGTTGTGATACTCCAATAGTGAAAAAAGATATGAATCAATACTACTTTAAAATCACTCAGTATAGTGATGAACTTTTAGATGATTTGAAAAAACTTGAGGGTGGTTGGCCTAAACAAGTTTTAACTATGCAAGATAACTGGATAGGAAAGTCAAATGGTTTAGAGTTTGACTTGCTTTTTGATGATGAATCTTTAGCAAAACTAGATAATAAATTTACTTCTTTTGATGTATTTACAACTCGTCCCGATACTATTTACGGAGTCTCTTACACTGCTTTAGCACCTGAACATGACATCGTAACTTATATGATAGAAAATAAACTTTTAAGTGATGCTGTAATATCTCAAATAAAAGATATGAAAAATGCATCTTCTATTGACAGACAAAAAGAAAAAGCTGGAATTTCTTTAGGTCTAAACGTACTTCACCCATTAACTGGTAAAAAAGTACCTGTTTGGATAGCTAACTTTGTTCTTATGGATTATGGAAGTGGAGCTGTAATGGCTGTGCCTGCTCATGATGATAGAGATTTTGACTTTGCTAAAAAGTATGACTTGGAGATAAATGCAGTAATTAAACCATTTGATGCTAAAAGTGATATATCAAAAGCATATACAGAAGTTGGGGAGCTTTTTAACTCTGGCGACTTTGATGGGATGAATTCTAAAAAATCTCAGTACAACATCATTAAGCATTTTGAAGAAAATAAACTTGGTAAAAAAACTACAAACTACAAACTAAAAGACTGGGGTGTGTCTCGTCAGCGTTATTGGGGCGCTCCAATCCCTTTTGTTCATTGTGATGATTGTGGAATAGTTATGGAGAAAAAAGAAAATCTTCCTATTGCTCTTCCTGATGATGTTGAAATCAATGGTGAAGGAAGTCCTTTAGAGAATCATCCAACTTGGAAACATTGCTCTTGCCCATCATGTGGAAAAGGTGCTATTCGTGAGACTGATACTATGGATACATTTGTTCAATCATCTTGGTACTTTTTACGCTTTTGTGCTTCACCAGAGAACTGGGAACAAGAGGCTTTTTCAAAAGAACAAGTTCAATACTGGATGAATCAAGGAGTAGATCACTATATAGGTGGAATCGAACACGCAATTCTTCATCTACTTTATGCGAGATTTTTCACAAAAGTATTTCGTGATTTAGGTTACTTAGATATTGATGAGCCTTTTGGTAAACTTCTTACTCAAGGAATGGTACTTAAAGATGGTGCTAAAATGTCAAAATCTAAAGGTAATACAGTTGATCCTGATGCTTTGATAGAAAAGTATGGTGCAGATACGGCAAGACTTTTCATACTTTTTGCAGCACCTCCAACTCAAGAGTTAGAGTGGAATGATAGTGCTGTTGAAGGTGCTTACAAGTTTATAAAAAGATTTTTTGATAGAAGTTCAAACGTCGTAAAAACTGATAATATCCCAAAAATAGACCATTCAACTCTAAGTAAAGATGAAAAATTTGCTAGAAAAAAAGTATATGAAGCACTAAAACGTGCAGATGATGTATATAATGAAAAATTCACATTTAATACACTTATTGCAGGTACAATGGAAGCTATGAATGCACTAAATTCGCAAACTAATGCAGATGTATGGACTGAAGGTTACTGGATTTTATCTTCAATAATGGAGCCTGTTATTCCTCATGTTTGTTGGGATATTTCAAACACATACTTTGGTCTGGCTAACTTATCTAAACAAGAGATTTTAGAAGAGGTTTTTATTGAAGATTCTGTAACTCTTGGAGTTTCTATAAATGGTAAAAGACGAACTGAGATTGAAGTAGCAATTGATGAGAGTAAAGAAAATATTATAGTTTTGGCTAAAGAGGCTGCAAGTAAGTGGTTAGATGGTAAAGAGATAGTTAAAGAGATAGTAGTTCCAAAGAAATTAGTAAATATTGTAGTTAAAGGATAGGTATGAAAAAAATTATAAAAATTATATTCTTATTTTTAATAATTTTTGGTTTTGTTAGTTGTGGATATCAACCAAGTTCAAAGTTTGCTCGTCAAACATTAGGTGAAAAAATTAGTACTAGTGTTATTATTTCAGCATTAGATCCAGAAAATACTGTACTTATTAAAGATGCTGTAGATAACGCTATTATTCAAGTTTTTCATGCCTCAGTAGTTGATAAAAATCATTCAGATACACATCTTATTTTAAATATGAGTTCACCGATATATGTTCCAATCATATATAATACAGATGGTTATATTACTGGGTATAGAATGCAGATTACTCTATATATAACAAGACTTCATGGTGGAGTTTCTACGAAATATACCACTCGAGGTTATCATGATTTTGAAGTAGCACCAAATGCAATTGTAACTGATAAAGATAGATTTGATGCTATTAGATTTAGTGCAGTTAAGGCAATTCGTGCATTTGTAGCTCAGGTTTCAGCTGAGGGAGCTAGAGCTAAAGAGTAAAATTATAAAATTTAAAGGTTAATAAATGACTATTCAAAGTATTATTAAAAAAGCTGTAAAAAGATTAGAGTTAGAGGGTAAACTTTTAACTCCAGATTTTTATGCAGAAGCATTTTGTAAAGAGGCTACTAAGGCTAAAATGAACACAGAAGATTGTTCACATGTAGCTAAATTTACTTCTACATTAAATAAGGATTTTCAAAAAGAGTTAACTAAATATCGTATAAACTCTATGGCAGAATTATCTAGATTTCTAATCTCAAAACTAAATCGTACTAACTCATCACATTGTTCAAAAATACTTGACTCCCAAACACTACTTACAAAAAGAATACTTCAAGTTATAGAGGTATTGCATAATAAAGAAGCAAGTGAATTAGCACAAAAAAGTTTGGAATTATTAAATTCTGAAGCACAAGCCTCTCAAATTGACAACTTAAGACAACATTGGGTTAATTTTATAACTACTTATGATGATACATTTTTACAAACTTTAAACAAATTGGGTACTGTAGATACTAATGACTTAAGACAAAGCATAGAGAGTTTAAAAATATCTTCAAGTTCTTCAAAAATGGTTAAAGATATGCCATTAGAATCAATCTCATCACTTTTAGTAGCTTCATTAGTACCTTCAATAGCATCAAGTGTAAATGATAAAATAGCAGACTTAAGTCAAAAAATCAAAAATGATCCAACTCTTTTAAATAGTAGGAGTGTAGAGGCTGAAATAAAATCAGCAATAAGTTTAAGAATAACACTTGATAAAGAGAGTGTAAAAGAGATGGTTGAGTCTCTTGATGGAGTTTTAGATAAACTCTCCGTTAGACTTATTGAGATGATTGAACGCTCTGATAGCTCTACTTTTGAGATTCAAAAAATTAAACAAGAATTAGAATCTTATAATGAAAAATCTAGTGATAATTTTAAGGTTGCACATAAAAAACTTTTTACAATAGCTACTGCTCTGGAAGAAAATACTCAAATATTAAGTAAAGATTTACAAGATCATAGTGGTGAGGTAAAGGCTTTAAGTAAAAAAGTTCGTCAATTAGAAAAAGAGCTTTTAGCGGCAAAAGAGGAGTCAAAAGAAGATTTTTTAACTAAACTTTATAATAAGCGAGCATTGGATGAAGTTATGAAGTTAAAAGAGGCTGAATTTGAGAGACATGGGCATAACTACTCTATAATAATGTTTGATATAGATTTTTTTAAAAAAGTTAATGATACTTATGGACATGATGCTGGGGATGCTGTTTTGGCTGCATTTGCGAAAATATTAAAAAATGAAGCACGAACTGTCGATGTAGTAGGAAGATTTGGTGGGGAAGAGTTCTTAGCAGTTCTTTCTGAAACTGATAGTAAGGGTGGTGTGATTTTTGCTGAAAAAGTTAGAAAAAAAGTACAAAGAGCCCGTTTTATGTACAAAGGTAAACGTATAGAAGTCACTGTTAGTGCTGGTGTTAGCGAGAGAAAAGTTCATACTTCACTTAAAAATGTAGTTAATTCTAGTGATGAATATCTATATAAAGCGAAAAATGATGGTAGAAACAAAGTAGCTTACAAGTAAAAGGTTTAAAAGTGTTGCAAGATTTTTTAGATGCAAAACCACTTTATTATGATGAGATAGATTATACACGCATGTCACGTGTATATCAAAAGATAAAAGATCATTTTGTACCAACAAAAATAATTCACTTAGTTGGTACAAATGGTAAGGGTACTACTGGTCGTTTTTTAGCTTCTTCACTTCATTCTATGGGCTATACAGTTGGTCATTATACATCCCCTCATATTTTAAAATTTAATGAAAGAATATGGTTAAATGGCTCTGATGTTATAGATGAAGTTTTAGAGTTTCACCACGATATCTTACAAAAAATTTTAGATGATAAAGATTCAGAATCATTAAGCTACTTTGAATACACAACAATACTAGCTATGCTTATTTTTAACACAAGTGATTATATAGTTTTAGAAGCTGGTCTAGGGGGCGAAAATGATGCTACCGCAGTTTTTAATAAAGATTTAACTTTAGTAACTCCAATAGATTATGATCATGAATCTTTTTTAGGCTCAGATATAAAATACATAGCTCAGACTAAATTAAATGCTATACAAAATAATGCAGTTATAGCCCATCAAATACATGATGAAGTAATTGCTGTGGCTAACAGCATATCTAAAAAAGAAGAAATAAATATACAAAAAATAGATGATCTGCTTAATGATAATGATAAAGAAAATATATCTAAAATTCAAGAAAAACTATCACTAGCCCCATATTTAACTCAAAATTTATCACATGCAATTGCTGCTATAAACTTTTTTAATTTAAACTATGAGTTAGATGATTTTACAGAAGCTAAACTATTTGGAAGACTAAGTAAAGTAAAAGAAAATATTATTGTAGATGTAGGACACAACACCCTTGCAGCCAAGGTAATTTTAGATGCTTTAAGTCCAAATAAGTATATTTTAGTCTATAATAGCTACCAAGATAAAAACTACAAAAAAATACTTAGTATATTAAAACCTCTTATAATAGAAGTTCAAATTATTGAGATACAAAATCAAAGAGTAGAATCACTAAATCTTATGCAAGAGACTTTAAAAAAGTTGGATATTTCGTACTCTATTTTTGAAGAAGTTGAAGATGATAAAAACTATCTAGTATTTGGTTCATTTGTAGTTGTAGAAGAGTTTATGAAAGGATATAATGGATAATCATTTTACAATTACCATCAATGATGATCATGGTGTTAAACAATATAACCTGCACCAGTTTGTAAAAAAAATTCTTCTTTATGTTATTCTTTTTTTAGGTTTTATAGCTTTAAGTGCTGTTGGAACTATTTTGTATCTTAATTCATCAGTTGATGCTATTGAAGAGAGAAGGATTGAGACTCAAAAAGCTTATGATTCTTTAAAGCAAAAAAATATTGAATTAGACATTAGTATAACAAATACTCAAAAAGCTTTACAAAATAAGAAAAAAGAGCTTATTGAAGTCTCTGATTCACTTTCAGAAATTGAAACTCTTATAGGCTTAGCTCCAGTTGCAGATATGTCTTTACAACAAAGAGTTGATATGACTAAATTAAATTCACAGCATATTGCTACACTTATGCAGTTTATTCCAAGTGGATCTCCTGTTGAGTATAAAGGTATAACAAGCAAGTTTGGTTACAGACAACATCCAACTCTCAAACGAAAAGAGTTCCACCGTGGTTCAGATATGCGTGCAAGAATGAATACCCCTGTATATGCAACAGCAGATGGTATAGTTGAGTGGGCAGGGTATCATAAAAAAAGTGGTTTTGGAAATCTTGTAATTCTTCAACATAACTATGGATTTCGTGCATATTTTGGGCATTTAAAGAAAGTTGTGATAAAATCAGGTAAATTTGTAAAAAAGGGCGAGCTTATAGCATATACTGGAAATTCTGGTATGAGTTCAGGACCACATCTTCATTATGAAATAAGGTTTATTCAGCGTGCTGTTAACCCTTTTTGGTTTATAAAATGGGATGTAAAAAATTATAAAGATATATTTTCTAAGGAGAAAAAAATACCATGGCAATCTTTACTAACAGCGACAGCACAAATCAGGGTGCAAAAACAGACTCAAACACAACTATTATCACAGCTGGTTCAAAAATCAAAGGTGAAATGAATTTAGCTTGTAATTTATATGTAGATGGAGATTTTGAAGGTACTATTCACTCGTCCAAAGAGGTTAATATTGGTAAGCATGGTCATATAAAAGGTGATGTAAACACTACTAGACTTGTTGTACAGGGTTATATTGAAGGCACTGTGAATGCTACAAAAGTTGAGATTAAAGCAGCTGGACGTGTAAATGGTACGATAGAATCTTCAGAGTTAGTTATAGAATCTAAGGGTATTTTTGAAGGAAAAAGTGTTGTAAAAGGCGCAACACCAGCTCCAGGTACTCCAGAAGGTATGCCAACATCAGAACAACAAGCACAGATAGAAAAATCATAATTTTTTTTGGATGATTAGTTTTAAACTTTCTTAGGTAAAATTTCATTAAATAAACACTAGGAAAGTAATGTCTATAAGTTCACTTTATGAGTATTTTAAAACATCTAAGAAAAAAGATTTAGAATTATTAATATGTGAAGATTCTAAAGAAGCAAATGAGTTAGAAGCAGTTGCAAAATTTTTCTCTGAAGATGTCTTAGTTTTTCCAGATTTTCGTGCAGGTTTTGGAGATGATTTACGTTCGTTTAAAGAGGAACTTCACCAACTCTTTTCAAACTTAAAAACTTATCATAATGCGAATAAAAAACCACTAGTTATAGCACCACTTAAAACACTTCTCTTTAATTTACCAAATAAAGATTTACTTCAATCAACTACTTTAGAATTTGGCTCAAACATAGATTTGAAGTCTTTTAAAGAACAGATGCTATTTTGGGGTTACAATTTCGTAGATATGGTCCAAGTTGAAGGTGAAATATCTTTTCGTGGAGATATTATAGATATATACCCACCATCATCTAAAATGCCTCTTCGTATATCTTTGTTTGATGATGAGATAGAACAGATTAAGTACTTTGAATTAGAGAGTCAAAGGACGCAAAAAGAGGAACTAGATAAGGTTGAAATAAACCCAGCATTTTACTCTTTAGATGAAAAAACTTTTAACAAGATCCAAACAAAAATAGAAACTTCAGCATTTGACTCTTTGGTAAAAGATGTAGCATCTCTTGGATTTTGGTATTTAGATGAGTTAGCTTCAAACTTTTTAGAAGGTAAAAATGTAAAGTTATCAAGAAATTTAGATGATTTTCTTATAGATGCTTATGCTTTGTCTGCGCCAACAATCTCAAGAGAAGATTTTAATCTTGATGTACTTCCAGATACGGATGCTTTTAAAGAGGTAGTTGTTGTAGATTTACATACAATGTTAAAAGTACATAAAGCAAAAAAGATAACAGTTATAGCTTCAAACAAAGCTGTTATGAAACAAGCTGGACTTTTTGAGTTTGACAATATAAATGAAGTTTATGCACCATACATTTTAAATATTGTGAGTAAAGATGAACTTGTAATATCTCTAAATAAACCAGATAAGATTAGACGAAGAAGAAAAAGCTCTATCTTGCTTGATGATTTAAAACGTGGAGATTATGTAGTGCATGAAGATTATGGTGTTGGTATTTTTGAGACTATTGAACAAACAGAGATACTTGGTGGTGTGAAAGACTTTATAGTTATCAAGTATGTTGGTGATGATAAAATACTTCTTCCTGTTGAAAACTTAGACTTTATAGACCGTTACATAGCTTCTGGTGGTTCAACACCAGTTTTAGATAAGCTTGGTAAGGGTAACTTTGGAAAGCTAAAAGAGAAGGTTAAAAAGCGTCTTATGGAGATAGCTGGGCAGATTGTAAATACTGCTGCCGCACGTGAGTTAATCCAAGCACCAAAATTAAGTATCGCAAAAAAAGAGTTAAAAGCGTTTCAAGCACTTTCTGGTTTTGAATATACAGATGACCAAAGTACATCAGTCCAAGAGATAAACGGACAAATGAGTTCTGGTCAAATAATGGATAGGCTCTTAAGTGGCGATGTTGGTTTTGGTAAAACAGAAGTAGCACTAAACACTATCTTTACCGCTTTTAAATCAGGTTATCAATCAGCTTTTATAGTTCCAACAACTTTACTTTCAGCACAACATTTTAGAAGTTTGGATGAGCGCTTCTGTGAACTTGGATTAAGATATGCAAAACTAGATAGATTTGTATCTACTAAAGATAAAAATAATATCATTAAAGGTTTAGCATCTGGTGAAATAGATGTAGTTGTTGGAACTCATGCACTTTTTGGTCTTGAGTTTAAAAAACTTGGTGTTGTTATAATTGATGAGGAACATAAGTTTGGAGTTAAACAAAAAGAGCGTATAAAAGAGCTTTATCATAATGTTCATCTACTCTCAATGTCTGCTACTCCGATACCTCGCTCACTAAATCAAGCACTAAGTTCTATAAAGACTATGAGCCAACTTTTAACTCCTCCCTCAGAGCGTCAAGGTGTTAGAACTTTTGTAAAAGAGTATAATGAAAAACTAATAAAAGAGGTGATACTTCGTGAACTTCGTCGTGGTGGACAGGTTTTTTATGTTCATAATTCGATAGACCATATGCCTATTAAGCTAGGTGAACTAAAAGCTTTGTTACCAGACTTACGTGTAGTTATGCTTCACTCAAAAATCTCAGCAGTACAAACTGAAAAAGAGTTGTTAAAGTTTGAAGCAGGCGAATATGACTTGATGATAGCTACTTCTATAATTGAGAGTGGTATCCATATGCCAAATGTAAATACTATACTTGTAGATGGTGCTGATAGATTTGGTATAGCAGATCTTCATCAACTTCGTGGTCGTGTTGGTCGTGGTCATGTTGAGGGTTTTGCTTACTTTATAGTTCAGGATAAAGAGCTTTTAACTGATGAAGCAAAGAAAAGACTTTTAGCTTTAGAATCTAATTCATTTTTAGGTTCTGGTTCAGTTTTAGCTTATCACGATTTAGAGATTCGTGGTGGTGGTAACTTAGTAGGTGATGCACAATCAGGACACATTAAAAATATAGGTTACTCACTTTATCTTAGAATGTTAGAAGATGCTATAAAAATACTAAGTAATACTATGGAGAGTGAACGTGCTAAAGTAGATATAAAACTTACAATTTCAGCCTTTTTATCTGATGAAGTGGTGAAAGAAGATAGACTTCGTTTAGATATTTATAGACGATTATCAGCTTGTGAGAGTGCTGTTGAGATTTATGAGATTCAAGAGGAAGTTATAGACCGTTTTGGAGAGCTTGATACTCCAACAACTCAGTTTTTTGAACTCATGGTAATCAAACTTTTAAGTCTTGAGAAGAAGATTAAAACTGTTTCAAACTATGGTCAAAATGTAACTTTTACTTATGTAAATGAGTCAAAAGAGACTATTAAATCAGATAGCAAAGATGATGATGACATAGTAAAAGCTGTGCTTTTTTATCTTAGAAATAATAAACCAAAGGTGTTATAATGAGAATAGGATTTATTGGAGATATTGTTGGTAAACCGGGTCGTGAGATGTTGAAAAAATATCTTATGAAAATAAGAGAAGAGTATAACATAGACTTTGTAATAGCAAACTATGAAAATGCCTCACATGGTTTTGGACTTACACCAAAAAATGCAAATGAGATAGTCTCTTTTGGGCTTGATTGTATGACAGGTGGAAATCACTCTTGGGATAAAAAAGAGATAGAGAGTTTGTTTGATACACATGAAATTTTACGTCCACATAATTATCCAGATGGTGTAAGTGGGACTGGTTGTAAAATTTATGAGATAAATGGTGAAAAATTAGGTGTCATAAATCTTATGGGACATTTTTCTATGCCTTTTACCGATAATGCATTTAGAAAAGCACAAGATACGGTAAAAGAGCTTAAAGAGGATGATGTGAAAAATATATTTGTGGATTTTCATGCAGAAGCTACTAGTGAGAAACGTGCAATGATGATGTTACTTCAAGGAAGTGTTTCTGGAATAATTGGTACGCATACTCATATCTCATCAGATGACTTTCAAATCGCTCATGGTACTGCATATTTAAGTGATATTGGTCTTACTGGTTGTCGGGATAATGTGATAGGGATGGATAAAAAATCTCCTTTAAAACAGTTCTTAACTGGTATGAAAAATCATTTTGATATTCCAAAATCTTGTAAAAAAATCTTACAAATTGCTGTTATGGATTTTGAAGATGGAAAATGTAGTAATGCTTTTAAATTAAAATACTTTGATGATAACAGAGTTATTAAAACTGAGGCTTGGTTGGAAGACTAAGCTGTAACTAGGTAGTAGTTGTTGTTTGCAGCATAAGCACTCAACATATTTTGTCGTTGGTTATACTCTTTTATCTCTCTAACTTCAGGTGCTAATGTGTTGTCTATAGAAGGCGTTTGATTTAGAGTTTGTTGTGGTTGTAAATATAGTGAAAATACTTTTGAGTTATCATCATAAGCAGTTTGCATATTCTTTTGACTATTTATTTTTGAAAATTTTTCGCCATCTGGATTTTTAAATTGATTTTCTAGTTTTTGTTTATTGTTAAAAGCTTTGTAGTTTGATATATATGAAATTGGTATATTTTTTGTATTTTTTGACTCTATTACTGGGCTATCTAAATATTTTGAAAATGATTCATCCGTACTTTTTACTTTTGGAGTATTATCTCTTTGAGTTTTTTGCGGTTGGTTTGTGCTGATATAAGTATTAAACGACGATACAAACATAACATTTTCCTTAAATTTACCTATTACTATTATAAATCATTTATGCTTATTACTTACTTTAGTGATTAAACTATAACAACATTTTGATACAATAGTAAAATATAATTTATTTTGGGATAGCTTTATGTATACAAAAATTGTAATAGTTGAAGATGAAGAAGATTTACTTGAGCTTATTGAATACAACCTTCAAAAAGAAAATTTTGAGGTTATTGGATTTTTAAATACAAAAACAGTTGAGCAAATTTTAGAAGAAGAAGATATTGATCTTCTTATAATGGATAGAAATTTACCTGGTGTAGAGGGTAGTGAATTTGTTGCTAAATTAAGAACCCAAGGTGTAGTAGTGCCAGTAATTTACTTGAGTGCAAAGAACAGCGATGCAGATATTGAGGAGGGTTTTAATCGCGGTGGCGATGACTATATGACAAAACCTTTTAATATGAAAGAGTTGATTTTAAGAGTAAAAGCAATACTACGTCGTACTAGTAAAAAAATGAGTGACGATATAATATCTTTTAGGGATTTAGTTTTAGATAAAAGTCTTCGTTCATTAAAAGTAGATGGTTTAACAGTTGAGATTACAAAGTTAGAATTTGAGCTATTGTGTGAGTTTGTTACAAATAAAAATAGAGTATTAGACAGAGATTATTTACTAGAAAATGTATGGGATGATGACCAAGCGTACCAATACCGTACAGTAAATGTAGCTATAAATAGACTAAAAGAGAAAATAGATCCAGATAAGACTAAGGATTATATTCAAACAGTTCGTGGAGTTGGATACAAGTTGTGCTAAAAATACATCAAATATTTGTTTTAAAATTTTTATTTTTATTTATAGGGACTATTCTTATATCCTCAGTTATCTCTTATGTTGCCTTAAAGTCTATCATAATTGAACATAGTAGGGCAAATTTAGAAAATGCAATATCTTTAATCTCTTTAAATCTGTTAGATACAAAAGATTTAGATAAGTTAGCTAGTATGGTTCATAAGAAAACGAAACTAAGAGTAACTGTTGTAGATTTAGATGGTGTGGTTATTGCCGAATCAAATATAGATAAAAAAACTATGGATAATCATGGTCAAAGGTATGAGATACTTGAAGCAAATTCAAAAGAATTTTCATATATTGTTAGGTATTCAAATACCTTAAAAGTTGATTTTTTATATGTAGCAAAAAAACTTTCATATCATGGAAAAAAAATATATGTAAGGTTATCCATGAGTTTAGAGAGTATTATGGATAGTTTTTACGCCCTTTGGTCAAAGCTTACTTTTGTTTTTATTATCATCATATTTAGTGTATTTTATATTGCAAGAAGGATGAGTAAACAAGTTGTTTTTGATATAGAACAAATAACTCAGTATCTAAATGAGATAGCAAACAAAAACTATAAGGCTGTTATAAAAACAAAGTACTTTCATGAGTTTTTACATATCTCATTAATGATGAAAAATCTTGTAAAAAAATTAGACAAAAGAGATAAACAAAAAAGAAAATATACAGCAAAACTTAGACTTATGAATAAACAAAGAAACGACATACTTTCTGCTATTTCACATGAGTTTAAAAATCCAATAGCATCTATAATAGGGTATGCTCAAACTATCCAAGATGATGTCAATATGCCTACAAAAACAAGAGAAAAGTTTTTAGGAAAAATAAGCTCTAACGGTGAAAAGATTTCAAAAATGTTAGATAGATTAGCCTTATCAGTAAAGTTGGAAAATGGTGATTTAGATATTAAAAAAAGTGAGTTTGAGCTAAGTGGCTTATGTAAAGAGGTTGCTACAAATCTAAAGTCAAAGTATCAAGAAAGAGATGTTGTCGTGGAAGTTCAAGAGAGCACAATAGTAGCTGATAAAACAATGATAGAGTTAGTGTTAATCAACTTAGTAGATAATGCTTTAAAGTACTCAAGTGCAGATGTGAAAATAGTATTTGAAGATAATATTATTTCAGTAGTAGATACTGGTATAGGAATTAGAAAAGAGCATGTAGAGAGAGTTACATCTAAGTTTTATCGTGTAGATAAAAACTCTTGGGATAACTCTATGGGTATAGGGCTCGCTATGGTTGCCTATATATTAAAATTTATGGATTCATCTTTAGAGATTAAGTCTATTTTTGGTGAAGGTTCTACTTTTTCTTTTTCAGTAAAAGAGATGCAAATTTAAATTTTAGACTGAATAGTCATTTTTTTAGCTTCAAACATCTCTATAGCTTTTTGAACCATTGGCTCATCTTGAATTTTATTTGAGTCTATCTCTCTTGTAGCTGAGTCTGGACTTTCACAGTTTGTTACACATGATGCACTCCCACCAATCTCTGCATCTTCTACCATGGAAGTACTTTGTGGCTCAGACATTATTGGTGTTATCTGTTCTGGTGTTTTAAAGTCTTCATTTTTTTTTTCTTCTATAATTGATTTAGTACAAGGTGTATGTTTGATTTTTGTTTCAAATCCAAATATTTCACGTACTAATTGTTTTATTACAGAATATCCATGCTTTAGCGTGTTTTTACACTCCTCATTTGCACAACTTTCCCAAGTTAAAATGGAATTTTCAAAAGATACAAATTCAACACTATTTGAAAAACATTTACCTAAATCAAAGTTTCTATCTTGAATATTTAACACAAGTGTATCAAATATATCATTTTGTGGTTTTTTAACTTCAACTTCAACTTCTGTTTCTTGTATATTGCTTATAGGTTCAGGTGTTTCATTTTGGATTGGGATTGTTATATTTTGTGTTGGTTCTGCTGTTGTATTTGTATTAGATTCTGCACTTGTGTTTAAAGATTCTGTTTCAGTATTTGAAATTACTGTACTCTGCTCTGTCTGAGATGATAAGCTAGATACTTCGTGTCTATTTACTTCTTTAACTTTGCTAGATTCAGTAAAGCTGTTAAAATTTACTTCCCTTTGGAGGGACTCAATCATCTGGTCAACCTCTTTTATACGAAGGGCTTCAACCATTTTGAAAAATACAAGTGATAGAACAAATCCGCCATCTGCGTTTATACTAAATAAGTATTTTGATTCACTAAGAATTCTAAAAAATCTATCTAATATAAGAGTTGAAAAAAGTGGGGAGTTTTCATACATTCTATCTTTTAGATAAGCGATTAATTCATCAACAACCATCTCTGCTTCATAATCTTGAAGTACTTTTGTAAGCTCAACAAGTTTTGCATAGTCTTTGTCAAAAACACTAGAAAAAAGTGTATCAATGAACTTGGGATCAACAAGTCCTAGCATATCTGTAACAGTTTGAACATCTACATGATTTTTAGAGTAGATTATGGCTTGGTCAAGTAGTGTTAAAGTATCACGAAGACTTCCACTACCACTTCTTGCCAGTATCTCTAGTGCATCAGCCTCGTAAGTTATCTGTTCTAGGTTTAAAATATGTGCTAGATGGTCTACTATCTTGTTTGTAGCAATACTTTTAAATCTAAAATGTTGTGTACGACTTAAAATTGTAGCTGGAAGTTTTAGTGGATCGGTTGTAGCTAATATAAACTTTACATAAGATGGTGGTTCTTCTAATGTTTTTAAAAGAGCATTAAAAGCTTCCTTTGTAAGCATATGTACTTCATCTATGATAAATATTTTGTATCTTGCAGTTGCAGGTTTATACTTTGTTTGCTCAATTAAATCACGAATATCATCAATTTTACGAGATGATGCAGCATCCATTTCTACTATGTCCATATGTCTGTTTTCAAGTGCTAGGATACAGTTTTGACATATGCCACAAGGTTGATGACTCATCCCCTGTTCGCAAATAAGTGCTTTTGCAAATATGCGAGCTGTTGAGGTCTTACCACTTCCTCGTAGCCCTGAAAAAAGGTAAGCATGAGAAAGTCTGTTTGAATCAAGTGCTAGAGAAAGTGTTTGGGCAATGGTATCTTGACCAATCAGTTCATCAAAGTTTATTGGTCTATATTTTCTTGCTAATACTTCTGAACTTTCTTTCACCATAACACTCCAAGTTTAATTGTAATTATTTTATCATTTAAAGTGTTAAAAGTTAATTTAATAATATAAAGGTTTTGTTATTTACAACAAAATACTAAAATGATTTACTTTAAATTTAACCAATTATGAGCTATTCTCTTTAGTGCTTCTGGGTTTTCTGAGGCAAAAAACTGTAAGTTTTGGTTAATATGTTCTTCATTCAAATCAAATCTATTTTTCAAGTACTCTACAATAGCTTCCCCTGAATGGATTAGTTGAGTGCTTTTACCAAAGTATTTTTGTAATTCATTTTTTAAAAGTGGAAAATGTGTACAGCCAAGTATCACTGCATCTGGGTTTTGTTTTAAACCTTTGAAGTAATGTTTAAAAGTTTCATCTATTATACTCCCAGAAAAAATCTCCTCTTCAACAAGTGGGACAAAAAGTCCAGTTGCTTTTGCTTCAATATTAGTAAAATGATTTTGCTTTAGTCCAATCTCATAAGCTTGTGATTTTACCGTAGCTTTTGTTCCAAGAATTAAAATATTTGAATTCTTATCTTTTAGTGAGTTTGTTGTAGCTATGATTCCAGCTTCAACAACTCCAATCACAGGACAGCTTGAGTTTTCTCTCATCTCATCAAGTGCGTAAGCACTGACAGTATTACAAGCTACGATGATAAGGTCAAGGGAGTAGTTTTTAAAGTATTCAACAGCTTCAATGCCGTAACGAATGATGGTTGTTTTATCTTTTATACCATAAGGGACACGAGCTGTATCTCCGTAGTAGATAATCTCTTCAAAGAGTTGGTGCTCCAGAAGTGATTTAACAACTGTTAAACCACCAATACCTGAATCAAATACACCAATTTTCATCTTAGTTAGTGTTCATACTTTCTAAGAACTCTTCGTTAGTAGGTTTTTTACCCATAGTAGTGTAAACAAATTTAAGAGCTTCAATCTCATTTTCTTGTTTATGAATCATTTGACGAAGGATAAATACTTTTTGAAGAGTAGCTTCCCCAATAAGTAATTCATCTTTACGAGTTCCAGATTTAAGAATATCAAGAGCTGGGTAAATCCTTCTATCAGCAATTTTACGGTCGAGGATAACTTCACTATTACCAGTACCTTTGAACTCTTCAAAGATAACCTCATCCATACGGCTACCAGTCTCAATAAGTGCAGTTGCAATAATAGTCAAACTTCCACCATTTTCGATGTTTCTAGCAGCTCCAAAGAAGCGTTTAGGACGGTGAAGTGCATTTGCATCAACACCACCTGAAAGAACTTTACCAGATGATGGTGTAGCAGTATTGTAAGCACGAGCAAGACGAGTGATAGAATCTAGAAGGATTACAACATCACGTCCAAGTTCAACTCTACGCTTAGCTTTTTC
>CAZZAZ010000021.1:0-18127 GCA_964652355.1 uncultured Sulfurimonas sp.
GACAGCTCATGAGATTTATAAAAAATTTGGTAATTAGAGGATTTATAACCATTTTACTTACAACAAACAGTTTTTCTGACTGTACATACGAACTCTTTAGTATAAGTTCAACAAAAGATACAAAAATCATAGACTTTGTTGACCATCTAAGTAATGAATGTGATCTAAGTATAATCATAACTGATCCAAAAGCAAAAGAGTTTTTAAATACAACCCTAAATAGAACAAATCTTACAAACCTGACTATAACAGAGGTACTTGATATAATCCTAAAGGAAAATAATCTCTCATATACATTAAGTAATAACCTTTTAAAAATATCTTACTTAACTACAAAAACTTTTGAGATAGATTATATACTCTCTCAAAGAAAAGGGATGGGAAGTACAGATATAACACTATCTTCACAAACTCAAATGCAAATGGGAAATAGTGGATATGGTGGAGCCAACACTCAAACAATGAATACCACAAGCGGTGGTGGAGCATCTTCATCAAGAACAGGAACACCACGAGGTAATAATTCATCTTCAGGTATGAAAATAGAAACAACCGATGAAGTTGTTTTTTGGAAAGAACTTGATTTAGAACTCCAAAGAGTTCTAAATAGACCAGAAGATTTATATGAAGCTGAAGCACCTATCATAAATAAAAATGCCGGTATGATAACCGTAACAGCTACTATAAAACAGATGAACAGACTTGAAAAATATCTTAAAAAACTCCAAGAGAAAGTTCAACTCCAAGTCCTTATAGATGTTCAATTGCTTTATGTAAGTCTAAATAAGGGAAATTCAACAGGTGTTGATTGGTCACAACTATATGCACTTCAAAACTTTACCGTTGAAAGTTCCTTGGCTATGGGTGATACTACTACGCCTAATTATATAACACTAGCTGGTGGAGGATCATTAAATGAAGTTGTTAAATTTCTTAAAACTCAAGGTGATGTAAGCTCAATCTCTAATCCAAAAGTTTTAACACTAAATAATCAACCAGCTCTCATCACTGCTGGTACTGAATATTTTTACAAAATAACATCATCTACGAATCAAGGTACATCAGGTGGATCAACACAAACAGAAAATGAGATAATACAATCAGTTTTTGCAGGAGTACTACTTGATATAACACCAGAGATTGCGGATGACAATACTATAACATTAAAAATAAATCCTTCTTTATCTCAGACAACTTATGATATATCTCAAACGAATTCAGAAGATCGGACTATGCCACCAGATTTAGATCGTCGTCAATTAGCTTCTGTTGTAACAGTTAAAGATGGAAATCGTATTATTTTAGGTGGTTTAATTAATACTAGAAACTCTATAAATGTAAATAAGGTACCAATATTAGGTGATATTCCCATAGTAAACTATCTATTTAAGTATGAAGAAAAATTAAAAGTAGTTCAAGAACTTGTCATTGTAATAGAGCCACATATTATAAATAAAGAAAAAGATGATATATCTTTATCTGATTTGGGATATGGAGAAATAACTGATAATATAATGCTCAAAGGCAATCTTTCAGAATCTCAAAAAACAAAAAAATTACTTAAAGATTAAACAGAGTAAAAATGCAAAATAGTATTTTTCAGAGTTCTCAAAATGTTTTTCTTGATACAGTAGAGGTAAAAGATTATATACAATTTGATAGAGTATCCTTAATATATAAATCATTATTGCACTCCATAAAAAAACCTTTAAAAATGATACTAATTTATGGAAAACCTGGAACTGGTAAGAGTATGTTTTTAACAAAACTATATAACGAAGTATCATCATCTCAAAAAATACACTTATATCAAGTACCAATACTAGATGAGAGTGAATTCTTTAAAACTTTAGCCCAAGATTTACTTGGTATATCTTATAGTGGCGAACTAAATTTCACTCAATTTATGCGTACACTTGAAAATAAAAAACTTGATGTTAACGATGAAGTACCTCTAATTCTTTTAGATGAAGCTCAACTATATACTAACTCTCTAATGGAAAAGATTCGCCTACTTTCTGATACAAGGTCTGTAAAATTTGTAATAGCTCTCCATAAAACAAAAGAGGAAGATTTAATAGCAAAAGAGCACTTTCAAACAAGGATTTGGGAAAGTATAGAACTAAAAAATGCTTCGCAAGAAGAACTTGGTATATACATACAAAAGAAATTGACAAAAGACGACTGTCAAAATAGTGCAAGTATGTTTGATAAAAAATCTATCTCTTTAATCTATAAACTTACTAATGGAAACTATAGAGATACAAATAAACTACTGTATACGCTATTTGAAATTTACACTTATTATACTCTCAATAATCCATCAAAAATTGCTAAAAATATAATCTCTACAACAATTATAGAGATGGCAGCGATACATACAGGTCTAATAAATGCTTAATATAACTGAACTTGAAAATAGGCATAAAAAATACAAGATAAAATCACTAATACCTAAAATTGTATCTATTTTTTTATTATCTATCATTAGTATTATATTTAT
Source organism: uncultured Sulfurimonas sp. (assembly GCA_964652355.1). GTDB lineage: Bacteria > Campylobacterota > Campylobacteria > Campylobacterales > Sulfurimonadaceae > Sulfurimonas. Next base: position 2,504 of record CAZZAZ010000021.1, read on the forward strand.
TAGTCTAGTATTATTTAAAGCTGATACAACAGAAAAGTTTATTATTCCTAAACAAGAGCTATATGTAAAAAAGTCAACCGTACTTTTACCCGTTAAAGAAAAAGTTGAACATATTAAAGAGAATATATCTATCACTGCATACGAACAACCTTCAATGACTATAACTAAATTTGAAGCATATAACTACCTTAATAAAAATACATCTAAAAATGAAGTTATCCTTGATTCATCATTTAAGCTAGCACAAGACAATATACAGCAAAAACAAATATATACACAAACTATACAAAAACCACAAGAAACAATTGTTATGCCAGAAACTCAAGAAGAAGTAAAAGTTATTCAAGAGGTTAAAAAAATAGATAATAATGAGTTAAAAATTACACATCAAAATACAGCTAAAGATATTGAACATGTTTTAAAAAGATTTGAAAATAATAATAATCCAGCATTATCTTTATTTGTAGCAAAAAAGTATTATGAACTTGGGGATTATGAAAAATCTTATAATTATGCATTAATAACAAATGATATAAATAGTGATATAGATGATGCGTGGATTATTTTTACAAAGTCTATGGTCAAACTAAATAGAAAAAACAAAGCAATTAAAGTACTTACTAAATATATAAATCAATCACATTCAGCAGAAGCAAAAATTTTGCTAGATGATATCTTATCAGGGAAATTCAATGAATAACAAAAAAATAAATATCTTGAAAGTATTAATACCCATACTTTTTTTATCTTCAGGCTTAATTGCTTCACAAAAGCAGATAATGCGTTCACTTTATAAAGATGCTAAATATATGAGGGCATGTAATATTGGTCACGATAGTTTTTTAAAAAATAAAAAAGATGAAGAATATGTAACTCTATATGCTTACTCATGTTTGAAAGCAGATTATATAAATAGACTAGCACGTCCTATTGGTGTACTTCGTTCAACTAAAGAAGCTAGGTTTAATTCAGCTTACTTTTCTGTAATTTTAATGCAAAAAAAGCTTCTTTACTATTCAATGATTGATGATTTTGATATCTCATCTTTAAAACTTCCATCAAGTGATCATATATTATCTCGTATATTTAATATGTATATTGATGCTTCTAGAATTGGTCAAAAACCACCATTTAATTTTACAGATAAAAAAGATCCTAATTTGAGCTATAAACTATATCTTATAAAAGAAGATAATATACAAAAAGTTGTTATTGATGAGTTATATAACTCAAAATTAATAACTAAACATAAGTACTGGTAACAAACATGGATAGAATTACAGAGGATTTACTAGCCAATGGCTCCATTATGCAAGGTCAAGTTGATAGATTGCTATCAAAAGGACAAAATCCAAATCTAGTTCTTCGTGATATTACTATTTCAGGTTTTATGACTATGGATAGGCTTGTTAGATTTATTGTAGATCAGATTAGAAATGGTGTATATCATCTATCTATCATAGATAACTATGACTATATTCAAGAAAAAGATATACTAGAAAAACTAGCTTTTGAACTTGATTTATTATACATAGATTTAGATTCAATAGATATGGATTACAAATTTTTAAGTCTAATATCTTTATCGCAACTACAAAAATACAATGTACTACCATTATTTGAAGATGATATGCATGTAACCATTGCATTTAATGATCCATTAAATATAGAGGCACAAGAAGCTATTCAAAGATTATTTCCACGAAAACCTATAAAAATAGCAGTAGCAACAAAAAAACAAATTCATGCATATTTGTTTAAAGTTGAGTTAAAAGATAGTATTAAGGGTCTTATAAAAAATATTAGAGAAGAGCTTAGTTCAATCAACTCTCTTGAGGAACAGCAAGAATCATCATCTATCCTTTTACTTATTGACGTTGTTTTAAAAGCATGTATAAAAAATCGTGCTAGTGATATTCATATTGAACCAACTGAAAAGAACTGTGTTGTTCGTGCCCGTGTTGATGGTAAATTAACAGAGGTGTTTATCTTTGATAAAGATATTTATCCACCACTTGCTTCAAGATTAAAACTACTTGCAAACTTAGATATTGCAGAAAGAAGAAAACCTCAAGATGGACGTTTTTCAACTGCTGTAGGAAAGAGAGAATATGATTTTCGTATATCTACTTTACCAACGCTATATGGTGAATCAATTGTAATGCGTGTATTGGATAAACAAAAAGCACTTGTAAAACTCGAAGATGCTGGTATGGATAGGGTCAGTTATCAAAAATTTCTAAAAGGACTTCAAAACCCTTATGGTATTATTTTAGTAACTGGTCCAACAGGTTCTGGTAAAACAACTACACTTTATGGTGCGTTAAACGAGTTAAGAAATACAGAAGATAAAGTAATTACCGTTGAGGATCCTGTTGAGTATAGAATGAACTTAATTCAACAAGTACAAGTTAATCCAAAAATTGGCTTAAACTTTGCAGATGCACTACGCTCAATACTAAGACAAGATCCAGATAAAATTATGATCGGTGAAATTCGTGATAGTGAAACTTTAGAGATAGCTATCAAAGCAGCTTTAACTGGGCATTTAGTTATATCTACACTTCATACTAATGATTCAATATCTTCTATTGCGAGAATGGTTGATATGGGTGCTGAGCACTACTTGATTTCAGGTGCATTAATAGCTATACAGGCACAAAGACTTGTAAGAAAAATTTGTACTCACTGTAAAGTAGAAGATAATATCCCTGAATCAATTCGTGAAGAGTTAAAAGAGTATTTACCACAAGATACTAAAACAACTTTTTATATTGGAAAAGGGTGTAAAGAGTGTAATGAAACTGGCTATATGGGTCGTGAAATGATATGTGAAGTTCTTAATATTACTGAAGATATCGCTTCTTTAATTGCTAAAGGTTCATCAAATGATGTGTTACATAAACAAGCTGTTGATAATGGATTTATTGGTTTACTAGAAAATGGAATTGCAAAAGCAATAGATGGTGTAACTAGTCTTGAAGAAGTTTTAAGGGTAGCAAAGTAATGAAGTATTTTATAGCTACTATTCTTACAAAAGGTAAAAAAGAAGAGATTGGTCTTTATGCTCAAGATAGAAAAGAAGCTAATGATTATGCAAAACTAAAACACTCTGGTATTTTAATAAAAATAGTTGAAACAAAAGAACCACTTGAACTACAATTTAAAAAATTTAAAACTAATTTACTTCAAAATATAAAAAAAAGAAAAGTTAAACCAGATGCACTTATCGCTTCGATAAGACAGTTAGCTGTAATGACAAATGCTGGTATCTCTATTCATGATTCGTTAAAAGAGATATCAACCTCCACTACTGATACAAACTTAAAATATATATTTTCAAAAATAGCAGATGATATCAATGCTGGTCATTCTTTATCTAAAGCTATGGAGAATTTTACTTTTGAACTTGGAAATTTAACTATTGCTATGGTTAAACTAGGTGAAAAAACTGGTAACTTAGATGAAGCACTCTACTCACTAGCAGACATGCTTGAAGAGATTCGTTCAAATATAGTAAAATTTAAAAAAGCAATGGCTTACCCTAGAAATGTTATGATCTCTATGGCTATTGCTTTTACAATTTTAATATCTTATGTAGTACCAAAATTTAAATCTATTTTTGACAGCTTTAAAGCTGAGCTACCACTACCAACAAAAATATTATTGGCTCTAGAGCATCTTTTTAATAACTATGGGCTCTATGTTATAATTTTATTATTTTTAAGTTTTATGACATTTAAATATCTAATAACTAACTATAAACATATAAGATATGCTTGGCATAAAATTTTACTAAAGATATATCTAATTAATAATATCATAATGTATGCAACATTAAGTAGGTTTACTTTGGTTTTTTCTGAGTTAATTCGTGCTGGTATTCCAATTGCAGAAGCACTAGATACATCTATTGCAATGATCGACAACCTTCCGCTTAAAACAAAACTATCTTCAGTTAGAGGATCTGTTGAAAAAGGTGCATCATTAAATCAAGGTCTTAAAGATACTAAGCTATTTGAAAATATGATTATACAGATGATAAAAGCAGGTGAAGATAGTGGTACACTTGATACTATGGTTTCAAAAGTTGCAAATTATTTTAAGATGAAGTTTGATGCAATAATAGATAATTTATCTTCAGCAATAGAACCTATCATGCTTCTTTTAATTGCTTCGATGGTTACACTTTTAGCACTTGGTATATTTATGCCTATGTGGGATATGTCTCAAGCAATTAATCACTAAACCTCTTTAACAAGCCGAGACATACTTTGCAAAAAAAGTTCCATATCTTCCTTTGGAGCTTTTATCTTATATACGATATTTGAATCAAATACTTTATCTACTATTTCTATATTATTATTTTCGCATTCATATTCTACTTGTCTTACATCTGTATAGGCAAATGATATACTAAGATTTTGTTCTTCCTTATATTCAACTAAATTGGCAAAACTTATAACTAAATTAGTTGCTTCAGAATATGCCCGAACCAAACCACCGGTCCCTAGTTTTGTTCCACCAAAATAACGAACTATTATAATAGCAGTATTTATCATACCCTGACCCTGAAGCACCATCAAAGTAGGCTTACCTGAAGTTCCTTTTGGTTCACCATCATCACTTGAGTGTTCTACTATTTGATTAAACTCATTTAAGTATCTAAAAGCTACTACAAAATGTCTAGCTTTTGGATGTTCTTGTTTTAATTTTTGTAGAGTAGTTTCATAAATGGAGTAAGGCATAAGATGAGCAATAAACTTTGATTGCTTCACCTCATGTGTGTTTTCATAATCTTTATCTATATAATTCATTAAGATAGGTTTGTATAAACCTTTTGAACATCTTCATCATCTTCTAGCTTTTCTAAGATTGCATCAATTTCAATTTGCTGAGTTTCATCTATCTCAATAGGTGCATTTGCAATACGTTCTAGTGTAGCTTTTTTAATTTCTATCTCCATCTCTTCAAGAGCAGTATTTAATGTTCCAAAACTTGTATAAGCGGCTGTAACAAGTATTTCCCCTTCATTCTCTTCAATCTCTTCAAGCCCAGCATCAATAAGCTCAAGTTCTAACTCTTCTATATCCATACCATCTTTTAAATCAAACTCAAAAAGTGCTTTTCTATCAAACATAAACTCTAAAGAACCGTTAGTTAAAAGCTCACCTCCTCGTTTAGTTACAATATTTTTAACATTAGCTACTGTACGAGTATTATTATCAGTCATGGACTCAACAAAAATCAAAACACCATGTGGTGCTTTACATTCATAGTTTACTTCCAACATTGATGCTGTATCTTTTGCTGATGCTCTTTTAATAGCAGCTTCTATATTATCCTTTGGCATATTCTCAGCTTTAGCATTAAGTATAGCTGTACGAAGTTTAGAGTTCATATCAGGATCACTACTACCCTCTTTTGCTGCCATTGTGATAATTTTTCCAAGTTTAGGAAACAGCTTTGACATTGCTCCCCATCTTTTCATTTTAGATGCTTTTCTGTATTCAAAGGCTCTACCCATAAATATTCCTTCACTTTTATTATAATTTATATTCAAAGGGGTATAATACCATATAGTATTGAATTAGGAATTTAAATGAACTTAGGTTTTATTATAAAACATCATTTTTTTGGCGCTTTTCGTGAATTTTTTGTTTACAATCATAACTCATTAGAATTTCGTGCTAAAACATTTGCTCTTGTTATTGGTGCAAACCTTGAAGCAAGTGTGGATAACTATATTATAGTAAAAGATATAGGGATGAAAATTTATAAAAATGATGAAGATAGAGCGAACCTTTTAACTTTAACAACTAAAGAATTAGTACAAAAAATAAAAGAAAACAATGGTTTAGATATTGATACTCTTGTATTGCATATACAAAGAGAGCTAAAAAATATTCCTAGATATGCAAAAAAAATAGATATACAAAGTCTAGAAAAATTACTTGAGTTAACTTATGATAAAGACACTCTCTCGTACCAACAAAATATAATAGAATTTTTAAAAAATTTAAAAGAAGAAATTCTTAATACAAGAAAAGATAAGATTAAAGAAGATGAAGAAAAAATAAACTCTAAATATTAAATTTCTCTTTATCAAAAAAACTATCTATACTTATATTTTTAAATGCAGCATTTAATGAAGTAAAAAGTTGAGGAAATTCTTTTTCCATTTTTGCTAACATTACTTTCATATTTGCACGAGCATGTGGCATTTTAACATCAAAACGCATAGCTGGACAAGTTTCATCACCAATAGCTTGTATATCGTTATCTTGGACAAAAGCACTTAACTGTCGTTCACGCATCTGAATAAGTGGTCTAATTACCATTAAACCATTTTCAGCTTTATAAATAGGTGCTAGTGAACGCATTTGACCGTTATATATAAAGTTCATAAAAAAACTTTCAGCAGCATCATCCATATGATGTCCAAGGGCAACCTTATTACAACCTTGCTCTAACGCGATACTATACAAGTAACCTCTTCTCATACGAGAAAAAAATGAACAAAAAGATGAATTTTTTCTTATTTTATCTTTTGCAAGTTCATAAACTTTTGTATCATGGATTATGTGAGGTATATCATATTTTTTACAATGCTCACTCAAAGAATCAAAGTTTTCGCCCATACCATAACCAATAGTTACAGCAACAAACTCAAAGTCAAATGGAGCACGGCGTTGTTGCTCCTTCATAGCATGAATCATAGTTAATGAATCTTTACCACCAGAGAGTCCAACTAAAATTTTATCACCCTCTTCAATTAGACCAAAGTCTGCATTAGTCTTTCCAAGTTTAGACATTATTTTCTTAGAAGGGATTATTTTATTCATCTATTTAGCTATAACCTTATCAAGCATTTTCATTACAAATTCAGCACTAATTACAGCTGAAGTTTCTAAAAACTCATCAAAAGAAAAACTAGCATCCATATCTGCTGCATCACTAATAGCACGAAGTATGAAAAAAGGCACATCTAAAGCATTACAAACAACAGCAACAGAGCCACCCTCCATCTCTAATGCATCAGCATTAAAAGTGTCCCCTATCCAGTTTTTACGCTCTTCATTTGCAATAAACTGATCACCCGTAGCAATAACACCCTCTTTAACTACTTTACCCATATCTGAAGCCACATCTTTACTCATAGATATCATCTCTTTATCAGCTTCCACAAATACTGCACCCTCTGGAACAAAACCAAATGGATGACCAAAAGCAGTAATATCTAAATCATGTTGAGAAAGTTTTGTAGCAACTATTAAGTCCCCAACCTTAAGGCTAGGAGATATCGCTCCAGCAACACCAGAAAATAGTAACTTTGTAGCTCCAAAATGTTGTATCATTGTTGTAGCAGTAAGAGTTGAAAAAACTTTACCAATCTTACTATATGCTACTACAATTTCTACACCGTTATATGAGGCTTCATAGTATTTATTTCCTGCATATTCAGTAGTCTTATAGCCACCAAGTTTTTCTAAAATTGGAGCTACTTCTTCAGGCATTGCACCCATAATCGCTATTTTTAACATATTATAATTCCTCAACTTTAAATGTTTGTACTAACTCTTTGTAGTGAGGTAGTTTTTCTAAAATATTTCCATCTTTACCAACGATACAAGATCCACCCCAAAAACCAAGACCATCTTCAAAACCAACACGATTTACAAAAATAAGGTTTGACTGGCATTCTGAAGCTACGGTTTTTATAATCTCTAACCATTTATATTCAATCTCTAAACCATCATCAGAAAAACCACGAGCAGGTGATGCGACTAAAGCAATAATTAAATCAGGATTTTCTTTTATTAGATCATTATGTACACTATCATGCCATAAATCTTCACAAACAAGCATAGATACTTTTCCAAATTGACTTTTAAAGCTTTCAAATACACTTCCAGCTTCAAAGTACCTAGCTTCTTCAAACATTCCATAATTAGGAAGATGAACTTTGTTGTGTTGTGAGAGTAATTTACCTTTTGAGAAGTAAAGCCCTGCATTTCTAAACACAAAGTTATCTCTAAGTGCAACACCAACAACTATATCAACACCTTTACTCAAAAGCTTAAGTTCATCTAACTCATGTATCTCAAAAGCATCTTCATAAAGCTTATCTTGCAGCATATAACCATTTAGTGAAAGTTCTGGAAAGATTATTAAATCACTAGCATCTGTATTATCTTTTACAATATTACAGATACTAGCTAAATTTGTGCGATTTAACTTTGGAGAAGTTTGTGCTAAAGTGATTTTCATACTATACGTTAAGTTCTGCTTTAACTTTTTCTAAAGATGCAAAATCAGATATATTTAAAGTTTTTAAATCTTTTGCTATTCTACGATTTAGTCCTTTTAAAGTCACACCATTTCCAAATTCTATAGCCATATCTACATCGTCTGCAATAGATAAAATAGATTGTTTATATTTTACAGGCTTAACAAGTTGATCTTTTAAAAGGTTAACTGCTTCAGCCTTTGTAGCATAAGCATTAGTTGTCACATTAGACACGATTGGAGCTTCAAATTTATCTTCTATCATAGAGTCCATTAGACTTTCAAGTGGTATTTGAGCAGGACTTAAAAGCTCACAATGAGACGCTACTGACATATTTAAAAGTATCGCTTTTTTAGCTCCCGCTTCTTTAAATGTATCTTCAAGTCCTACTAAATCTGCTTTCATTCCGGCAATTACAAGTTGACCATCTTGGTTATAGTTTGCTGGCCATACTTTTTTACCATTAGCTTGTGCATCAACACAAATTTTCTCAATTGACTCATCATCTAAACCAACAAGAGCCATCATACCAGCATCTATATCAGAACATGCATCTTGCATAAGTTGCCCACGACGGTGAACTAACTCAACTGCATCAACATAGTCAATTGCACCAGATGCACAAAGAGCTGAAAATTCGCCTAAAGAATGTCCTAAAAACAGTTCAGCTCTAACATCTGGACATTCTAGTTTAAACATCTCATATGCTACCATTTGAACAAGTAAAATCGCAGGTTGTGTGTACATTGTTTGACCAAGTAAATCATTCTCTTCAAAGATTAGTTCTTTAAAGTTTACACCTATTCTTTTTCCAGCTTTTTCAAACATCTCACGAGCTAGTTCAGAATTTTCGTAAAAATCTTGACCCATTCCAAATTTTTGAGAACCCTGTCCTGCAAATATCATCGCTATTTTCATATTATAATCTCCTATTTTTATAAGTATTGTTCATTATCGGCTATCTTTTTTCTTAATGTGTTTCTATTTAAACCTAGTTTATCTGAGAGTTGAAGTTGAGATTTAAATCTATCTAGTCCAGCTTTAATTAATGGCACTTCATACAGGTGCAAAAAGTTTTTATAGTCATTATTTGAACCTAATTTTTCTATTAAGTAATTTTGCATAATATCCATTAACTCTAAGTCTGTTATATCTTGAAGTAAATAAGAGATCATAACTTGTCGTCTTAAAGAGTTAGAGTTTTTAGATAAATCAGGTTTAAAATTTTTCATATCAAAATCTTCTTTTGTACAAAATAACATTGAAGCTTCTGCCGTAAATTTTTGTACTAATAAATCAATATCTTCAGGTCTTTGACTTAATGGTGGAATATCAAATTTTACAGAAAAAAAGTCATCAATATATTCATTATTATACATGCTTTTTGCAGTAGCAATAATCCTAATATTTTTTGATTTAATTATTTCAAATATTCGTTTTGTATTTGGTAGATGTTCTAAGTTAGTTATAATAATCTCTGATGAGCTCTCAAAAGCATTCATAAGTTCATCAAAGTCAGACGCATCTATTACTGATGCATCTGGAAGTATATATCGTGCTAAACTTTTTTTACCAACACCAATTTCTCCTGTAACAAGAGCATTTACACTTAGTGTTTTTAAAAGAGTAGCTGTTTTATAAGCTTGTGCCGACGCGGGCGATGCAGTTATATAACTAGCATCCACAACCAGTGCCACCACCAGTATCACAACACTCATCGTCTTGTTTATTTTCAGCTGGAACACCAGTCATTGATTCCTCTTCAGACGCTTCTCTAATATTGTTAACTGTAACATTAAACATTAGATCTTTTCCAGCTAATGGGTGATTAAAATCAATTATTACATTTTCTTCACCTATCTCTTTTACAACAACTTGAACAGTAGAACCATCTTCACCTTGACCATAAAGGCTCATACCAATTTCTAAATCAATTCCAGCAAATTGATCTTTGGGAACTTCTTGTTTTGCTTCTGCATTGTATTCACCATAAGCATCAGCAGCTTTTACAGGAACTTCTGCTTTTTCACCAATACTCATATTTGCAATTCCAGATTCTAGTCCAGGAATTATTTGACCTTTTCCAAACATAAACACTAAAGGAGTCCCACCTACATTTGAATCTACTATACTTGTTCCATCACTTACTTCATACTCTATCGATACTATTTGATTTTCAACTATTGCCATTATTTATCCTCACAGTGAAATTTCACACTGCTATCCTCTATTTAAATTTTATTTTCGAATTTTATCATAATAGTACTAATATTATCTAAATATATTAGTACTACTCAATATTATTAATTTTTTCTTGAGCTATTGTTGCAGATTTTGAATCTGGATATTTACTAACAACTGCATTGTAAAATTTTTGTGCATTATCACTATCACCTGTTTTATCCATAGATATTGCAGTATGTAACATTAATACAGGCATATAAGAAGCTTTAGAATAAAGTGATGCACTCTTTTTAAAATAAGCTATAGCCTCTGCATAATTTTTTCTATAATAATACATTTCACCAACCATATAATGTGAACGAGCTGGTTTATAGTTTTTAGAAATTAAATATTTATAATACTCTAATGATTTTGTATAATGTTGTTTATCATAGAATGCTTTTGCCTTTGTCTCAATTTCACCATTTGACATACCAGATAATGAAGATGATTTTTTAGCCTTTGTAGCAGTCTTCAACTCTTTAATTACTAAATCTTTAAAACTATTAACATCAGAAACTAAATTATTAAACTCTTTTTTAGATACATAATTTTTATTGATTGTATCAATTATAGAAGATAGTTCTGTGATTAAAAGTTTTACTTTTTCAATCTCTTGATCATTCACAGAGATAAGTTCAGCATTTTTTTGAGTTAGTTCAGTTAAACGTTGTTCATATTCACTAGAATTTTTCAGATCTTCTTCATTTTTTCTTTCTAAACTTCTAATACTTAGTTTGTTATCATGAGATTTTTGACTTATTCCCTCAACAATACTTTGAAGTCCATCAATTCTCTCTCTAAGTGAATCAACTTTATTTGCTTGATTATTGCTTTTGACAATAACTTGTTTTAGTTCTTGTTTATTGTGTAAAAGAAGTTTCTCTTTTTGTGTTAAACCATAAGGGGTAGGATTATCTATATCTCCAGCACCAAACGCAGAAGGTTCAGCACTTAAAAGATTTAAAGGTAGATATATTGCTACAAAAGCAACTAATATGCTTTTATTCATAAGCTATGGAAGAAGTTTTAAATCAACTCTACGATTTTCAGCCCAACACGCTTGAGTTTTTGCAACACATGCAGGATTACTTTCACCGTAAGACACCATAGTTATACGAGAAGTAGATACACCCTCAGCAACTAAAGATTTTTTAACAGCATTTGCACGCTTAAGACCAAGAGCGAAGTTATACTCATCACTTCCCCACTCATCGCAGTTACCTTCTAGTTTAATTAGATATTTATTAGCTTTAGTATTTGCAATATTTGCATTTGTAGATACATTTGCTTGCATATCAGAACGAACATCATAGTTATCAAAGTTAAAGTAAATTGATTCCATCTGTTTTTCTAAGTTAGCCATACCCATCTCATTACTATCTGACACTGATTCATCTAGTACTGAAGTTTCATTTGAAGAGATTGTTTCAGAATTTACACCAACTACTTCATCAGAAGATTGTGAAGAGCTTACATTCCTACTACTTGATTGTGAATCTGCATCAACTACAGGATCTTTATCTGCACACCCACTAAAAATTAGAAGTGCTGTAACAACACTAGAAAGAATAACTTTATTCATTTTAAATACCTTATGTTTAATTTGCACTTATTGTACCAAAATAATATTAATATTACCAGTCCATCGACTGAACTCTACCATATTTTAGAGGAAATAAATAATTTTTATTGTGATTTAGTCGTATGATTCCAATAGAGCTTTGAGCTTTATAATTTTTTATAAATATAATTGCATCACCATCTTTTGAGAATCTTGGAAATTCATTTATACCAGTTACAGTAAGCCTTCTTATAAAATCTGTCTTAGTAGATATAAGATGAAGATTAAATGTATTTCTAGAATAAGCGTTTGAACTCTCTCTTGCTTTATAAACTATGTAATCTTTGTAAGTTGAACAAGCTGAATTACTTTTACCATAATAAACCATCTGTTCAACTTGACTTGAATCTATATTCTTAGAAAATATATTTGGATAACCTAGTCTACCTGATACAAAAGCTATTGTATTTTTACCCATAAATTGAGCATTTACATCAATACCACCGAAGTGTGTTAACCTCTTACGTTTTTTACTATCTACATTATATAAATAAATATCTGGCTGACCACTTGGTGCCATTGTAAGAAGTAATCTTTTACCATCTTCACTAACATCTGAACATATCATCATACCATCAGATGATGCGATATTTTTTCTTTTTCCAGTTTGTGTATTAATATATTTTAAAGTTGGTTTTATACCATCTAACGAAGTATAATAAAAAGAATTTTGCTCATTATTAGCCCATTTAGGAAAAGTATTAAAACCACCTTTTATAATGATATGTTGATATGCTAATGTATAATCTGCAATTACAATTTCAGTTTTTTTATTTGCTACAACTCTTGCAAAAATTACTTTTCTTTTCATCCAACTAACAGATGGTTCACCCATAAATTCATTTATATCATAAGCTATTGTATGAGATACAAACATATAAATTTTATTGTTAGATATTTTATAATTTTTTTTAAAAATAACTTTATTTCTTAAAAAAAGTTTTAATCTTACATTGAACTCACCATTATCACCTTCAACAAGTTTATATCTCAAAACATAATCTATATCTTTGTTTTGAACAATTACATTGCTATCAGAGTACTCAACTGTATTGTAGTGTCTATCTACATTAAATAGTGAAATTACATTTAAATCGGCTATAAGCGCTTTAAAAAAGGTCATTTTAAATTTTTTCTCATAGTTTAGTGAAGAATCTTCACAAGCTAAACTTGGAAGTGAATCAGCTTTTTTAATAACCTCTATTGTTGCATCTCCGTACATAAAAGATACCGCAATTAATAATGATAAAAATATTTTCAAATCTACTCCTTAGATGTTAACATGATTGTATAGTTTCCTGATTTATTATCAGGATTTACTGGAAACAGTATTCCTATTAGTCTATCTTTAATTTTATCACACTCACTATTTAGCTCAGAAGAGGCTGAATAATTCAGTATACGAAAATCAATTACCTTCCCAATAGCACTAAGCTTTATAACAGCCTTTACAGTATGTCCTTGAGAGTTTTGTGGTGGATAAAAATGGTTATAAACTAATGCCTGAATTTTAGCAAAATATTCATTAACTTCGGAAGCTGTAGAAGTTTTTTGATCCACTTTAGCCATCTTATTTGTTTGTATATTTTTTACTTTTTGTGATATAGATTCAACTTTATTATTTTGAGTCTTTTTAATTTTTTTACTTATAGCTTGAAGTCTTCGTTTATCTAACTTAGGTGTTTCTTTTTTCTTTTTTTGCTTAATACTTTTAGTCCATATATCAGAAAAAAGATTATCTATATTTACCTCTTTTTGTTTTAGAGGAGTTTGCTCCTGTTTTTGAACTGGCATTGTTACACTTTTTTTATCACTCTTAGTCTCTATTACTGGAGTAGTTAAAGAGATAGATATATAATTGTCTTTTTTTAGAGCAAACTGTTTGTTTGGTTCCAATGTTACCATCATATAAATAGCAATTGATAAAAAAAATGTAAAAAGAGATAGTGATATAAAGCCACTAAGATAAAAATAAGAGTTTTTTCTACCCATTTGTAGCTAATGAGACCTCAGTAAATCCTGCTTGCTTTACAGCTGCAAGTATTGACATAACTATACCATAGTCAAGTGTTTTATCTGCACTGATTAGCACAGTTGCTTTTAAATCTAAGTCTCTTGAGTAATTTGAAAAGTTGTCCATAAAAGCATTATAAAGAAAAGTGTCTTTATTAACTTTTAGTTTCATATCTTTGTCAACGGATATATGTACAGGAGGTATTTTAGATAGTTGTTGACTCATAGAGCCTTGTGGCAGTTTTATATTTTCTTCATAAATAATATTTGGTGCGATAACCATTAAGATAGCAAGCAGTACAAGCATTACATCAACAAGTGGTGTAATGTTTAGTTCTGGTTTATCATCCCAATCATAATGCACAATATACCCTTATGCCTTACGAGCTAAAATAGCATCACTTTGCATCTGCATAAAGTTTACTAATTCAAATGATTTTCTCTTTAATACCTGGTGGTAAGTATAAGCAAAAATAGCTACAAATATACCAGCTGCAGTAGCAACAAGAGCATCTGAAACTCCACCTGAAATTATTGACATAGAACCTGAACTTTGACCAATATGAGTAAAAGTATCAAGTATCGATACAACTGTACCAAATAAACCAATAAATGGTGTAGTAGAAGCAAAAATAGATAAAATAGACAGACCCTTAGTAGCTTCTTTTGTAGCTGCCAACATCCCAAGTCCTAGAATCTCTTTAGAGATATTTGTACTTGATTTTATAAAATTATTTAAAAATGAAGCTTCATTTACTGAACTTGCTCCCATAAGAAGACTCTCAAGAGAACGGTTCTCTATCTCGAGCCAACTACTAAGAGAAAAATAGCGGTAGAAAAAAACCCAATTTAGCACTATAAAATATATTGCTAAAAGAGTTAATACACCCAAAGTAACTGGGTGTGATTTTAGATAAAAATCGATTAAATCGTTAGTCATTATCTATAATAAGTTTTGTGCAGCAGTTTCAAGTCTTGCAGAAACAGTCGCTAATGCAGGATTATTATCTTTAATAGAATCAATAAGGTCCTTAGCATTTTCTAGAGCTTTTGCAACTTCACTTTCGTTTTCACCACGAATAGCAACAGCACCTTCAACTAGTACAACAACTTTTTCTTCATCAACCTGAACAACGCCCCAGTTAATTAAAATAGATTCAACTGTTTTATCCTCTTTTTCAATATCTACAACACCAGCTTCTAGTAGTGTAGCTATTGAAGAGTGTTCTGCTAGAACACCAAACTCACCCTCTTCACCGGGAAGAGTTACACTAATCGCGTTACCATTAAAGATTTCGCCATTAGGAGTTAAGATTTCAAGTTTTAACATACTCATATGAGTCCTTTATAAATTACTTGTTATTTTTCTCAATAGCTTCATCCATGCTTCCAACCATATAAAATGAGTTTTCAGACATGTGATCACATTCACCATCAAGAATCATTTTGAAACCTTTGATAGTATCTGCAAGTG
>CAZZAZ010000022.1:0-9553 GCA_964652355.1 uncultured Sulfurimonas sp.
CTATTTTAGGGGTTCTTTGAGATACTTCACGAGTTATTCGAACCCTAGATAGGTTACCCTATACCCGCGTTCCAGGCGAGCGCCTTCGACCACTCGGCCAGCTGTCCTTTGTAAGGATAGAATTTTACCCTTTACAATCTTAATTTATGGTTTTTAATGATAAAATACGAAAATTAATATTGCAAAGGGAATAGATGCTAAATTTTACCTCATTTTTTCAACTATTAAAAGAATCGTTTCGAGATTTACTACCAATTATATTGGTAATTATTTTCTTCCAGTTAGCAATTATTCAAACTATTCCTGATAATTGGTTAAGTACTTCTATAGGCCTAGCTATTGTTGGTGTTGGTCTTGCTGTATTTTTACTTGGTCTAGAGGTAGCTATTTTCCCAGTTGGTGAAAAACTGGCATCTGATTTTGCCCACCATGGATCAACTATTTGGATTTTAATCTTTGGTTTTATGATTGGATTTGGTACAACAGTAGCAGAACCTGCACTATTAGTTATTGCAGATAAGGCTGCTGGTATTAGTAGTGGTAGAATTGATGCTTTTACTCTTCGTATGGTTGTAGCATTCTCTGTTGGTTTTGCCATAGTACTTGGTGTTTGGAGGATTATAAAAGGTCATCCTATACATTACTACATCATAAGTGGATATATAATGGTTGTTGCGGCAACAGCCTTTTCACCACATGAGATAGTTGGACTTGCTTTTGACCTTGGTGGAGTTACAACTTCCACCGTTACGGTACCTTTAGTAGCAGCCTTAGGGATAGGCTTAGCTTCCACTATTAAAGGTCGTAACCCTGTTTTAGATGGCTTTGGGCTTATCGCTTTTGCTTCACTGACACCTATGATATTTGTACAATTTTATGGTATTTATGTATATGAGTACATAGAAGCAAAAGATGTAGCTCCTATTGTAGCTGATGCATTAGAGGTAAGCGCATCTTTTAATTTTAACATTCTTTCTATGCTTAAAGGCTTATTGAATGTATTTATGGATGTTATACCTATCATAGCTGTTATCTTTTTCTTTCAATATATAATTATAAAGAAAAAGATTGATAATATGAGAGATACTTTGATAGGTTTTGGTCTTGTTATTATTGGTCTTGATGCTTTTATAGTTGGTTTAGAGATGGGTCTTTTTTCTCTTGGCGAATCTATGGCATTTCAGCTGACTCAAAACTCCAGTGATACTATCATTTATATGTTTGCATTTGCTATTGGTTTTTCAACAACTATGGCTGAACCATCTTTAACGGCTATTGCTAGAAAGGCAAGGGAAATCTCTGATGGTAAGATAAATGACTTTGTTTTAAGACTTTTTGTTGCCTTTGGTGTAGCAGTTGGTATCTCACTGGGAGCCTTTAGAATAGTTCATGGTGGAGATATAGTTTATTTTATCTCTACTGGTTATTTGTTTGTTATTGCTTTAACATTTATAGCTCCTAAGTATATTATCCCTATCGCGTATGATAGTGGCGGGGTAACAACTTCAACAGTTACAGTACCACTTGTAGCAGCACTAGGTCTTGGTCTTGCAACAAACATACCTGGTCGTGACCCCCTTGTAGATGGTTTTGGTCTTATAGCCTTTGCTTCGCTGTTCCCAATGCTAACAGTTATGGCTTATGGTGTTATAACGGAGCGTATGGGTGTTATGGGCGAACAAGAGAAAGCTGCATTGCATATTGATGAACTTCGTCATGCTTTAGAAGATGCTGAAAATATGGGCTTATCTACGGTAAATATACATGGTACTGATAAAAGACACTCTCTAAAAATGCCATTTTCTGCTGTTCATGTAATTGTCCCTCATGATAGAGAAGAAGCAGCCATAAGAGCAGCTAAACTAGCTGGTGCTAGTGGTGTTACTATTATGAAAGCACATGGTCTTGGACTTGAAAAAATGGAAAATTTTTACAATAGACTTCATGCAGACTCTACTGACTCAAACCTTATGTTTGTTACACCAAGTAAAAAAGTTGATAAAATGGTTTATACAATTATGCATGCACTTGATATTACTGGTGAAGGTGCTGGTATATCTTACTCTTATCCTATTAATAATCTAAAAGGCTTAACTCTTAAAATGAGTGACTTATAGCGATAAATCGCTATAGTCATATTTAGCCAAATCTATGTAGTGTTTTTTACCAATTGTAATTATCCGGCTATCAGTTTTAGCTACACTTTTAAATTTTTCTTTTATTTTTTCACGTTTTTTCTTTGTGAAATTTTGACTTTTTAAATGTTTATTTAAAGATATCAGTCTTTCTTGTGGAACTTGTTTTTCATGAACCTCTGCCTCAACTACTTCCTCTTCGTTTGTATCTTTAGGAGTATCTAGCATAAGTTTAGAGCTAAAAGCAGATAAGATGTTTTTTAACTGCTCATCTTTATCTTTATAAATCTGTTCTATTTTTGTACGTTCATCTATTAGCATTTGCTCTTTTTGATCACGCAATGAACGAGTTTCACCCTCAAGCATATCTACTCTGCTTTGAAGTTTAGCATTTTGTTCTTCTAACAGTTTGTAGTATCTTGCATCATTAGAGCTAGTATTTGTAGTTTGTTTTGTTGTTATTCGTCTTGGAGTACTTGTAATTGTCTTTGCGTCAAGTACAACAAGTTTTACTCCATCTATTATTACACTTTTTAATGAACCTCTACGTATACGGTTGTGTATAGCTTCTTTTGAGATACCTAGCTTGATTGCTGCATCAGCTACTGTAAGTTTAGACATATTTTTACCTCATATTCTCAAAAACTAAAGGTGCATCCCAATCTTCACCCTTAACCATAGCTATAACTTTTTGTAAGTCATCAAGTTTTGCACCTTTAACGCGTATAGAATCACCCTCTATTTGAGCATTTACTTTCAGCTTCATTCTTTTTATTTCAGCGGTTATTTTTTTAGCTTCTTTAGATTCTATATAATCAACTATCTTAAATGTAAGTTTTTTATTATTTCCACTAGAGTCTTCAACCTTTAACTCATCTAGAACTTTTGAACTAAGACCTTGTTTTAAAAGCTTTGTAATAACTATATCTTTTAGTGCATCAAGTTTATTGTCAGATGAAGCTATAAGTACTAATGTGTTAGCTTTTTCATTGTGATTAATTTCATAAGTAGTCCCTTTAAAATCGTATCTATTTGATACTTCTCTATCGACCATGTTAATTGCATTTTTAAATAGTTGCATATCTATTTTTGCAGATATGTCAAATGAGTGTTCTTTAGCCATTTTTTTGCCTTTAATATTTATAACGAAATTATAACATATAAGTTAAGTTATATTAAAAGCTTGGACTTCCATCACTGAAATTCATACCAAAATTTTGTATATTAGGATCAGAGAAGCCTGCCATTGCACTACGAGTACGAAGCTTTTCTATATCTGCTTTACTAGAGATTCCTTGTGGGCATACAACAGTACATTCATTACAAAGTGTGCAGTCCCAAACACCGTTAGTTTGAATAGTATTGATTTTTTCTTCAGGAGTTAGCTCTCTTTTATCGCTAACATAACGCCAAACTCTAGTTAGTGAAAATGGTCCTAGAAATTCTTCATTAACAGTATAAACTGGACAGGCACTATAACATGATGAACACATGATACAATCAGTCTGAATCTCATTTATTTTTTCATTATCAGGTGTTAGTAAAATATTATTGCTATCTTTACTTTGCCAAGCTTTAGCTTTTTTGTTAAAAGCATAAGCCTTATCCATATCTACAACTAAATCACGAATAATTTTAGAGTTTCTAAGTGGTTCTATAGTGTCATCATCTTGAACTTTATGAGTACATGCTAATACTTCTTTGCCATTTACTCGAACAGCACATGAACCACATACGCCACTTCTACAACCACTAGAGTATGTAAGTGTATTATCTTGTGTTTGTTTTATGATATTGAAAAACTCTAACAAAGTTACATCATGTACATTTGCTTCAAAAAACTCTAAATTTTTTCTTTGTATATTAATCTTCATAAGTAATTTCACCATCTATATTTATAATACTGTGTTTAGATAAACTATCTTTTTCACCAGTAGCATCACTTCTAAAATGTGCACCACGACTCTCATCCCTTTTTATAGCACTTTTAAGAACTAACTCACAAAGTAGTAACATATTTTTAAACTCTAAAAATTCTATAAGATTTGAATTATAAACTTTTGATTTATCATTCACTCCCATAAATGGAAGTTCATTTTTTATACTTTCTATCTCTTTAAGAGTGTTTTTTAAAGTAATTTCATCTCTTTTTATAGCTACAGTTTTGTAAAATATATCGCCAATAAACTTTTGTTTTTCATAGAAATTAATTTTATGTTTAGAATTATCAAGGATTGAATCTAAGCTAAAATTCAACCCTTGTTTAAAATCACTTTCTTTTGTACTTTTAGCAAATAAAGTGGCATTTTTACCAGCTTGTTTACCAAATACCACTAACTCTAAAAGTGAGTTGCCACCAAGACGATTTGCACCATGGACTTTATGATTCGCGCATTCACCAACCGCAAAAAGTCCAGCAATATTTGTCATAGAGTTTGAATCAACTTCTATACCACCCATTGTATAGTGTGCTACTGGTTTTATAGGTAGTAAATCGTGTACTGGATCTACATTTTCATAGAGTAGGGCAAGTTTTCTCTCTTGAGGTAATTCCTCATTTATGAACTCAACACCGAGATGACGAATATCTAAAAATATATCTTCCCCTCTTTTTATTTCATCATCGATAGCCCGAGCTACTTCATCACGTGGTGCTAACTCATTTGTAAATCTTTTACCTTTAGAGTTAAGTAAGTAACCACCAGCTCCACGAGCTGATTCAGAGATTAAAATGGCTGAATTTTTAAGTGCAGTTGGGTGAAACTGAACAAACTCCATATCACTAAGTTTAGCACCTGCTTTTAATGCTACTGCTAAACCATCACCTGTTGTACTTACTGAGTTAGTTGAGTGTGTCTCATAAATACGGCTGTATCCACCAGTTGCTAAGATTATAGATTTTGCTTCATATATCTCAACACCTGAATCTCTTTTGTTTAAAATACTAACACCAGTAACTTGATTTTCTTGCGTTTGTATCTCTAGTAAAAATCTTTCACTTTTTATCTCAATATCTAAAGATAAACATTTGTCATAAAGTGTATGAAGTATTTTAAGTCCAGTATAGTCTTGAGCATAACAAGCACGGGCAGCAGAAGCACCTCCTAGCTTTCTTTGAGCTATTTTAGATTCAGATGTCCGAGAAAAAGGAACACCAATATTGTCTAACCAGTGTACAGCTTCAGGAGCACTTTGGCATAAAAATTTAACAGCCTCTTTGTCTGCTAAACCATGTGCTGATTTTAGAGTGTTAGCTATATGTGCTTCAACACTATCATCTTCAGTATTTCCAAGCGCTGCATTAATTCCACCTTGAGCCATGCATGTTTGACTTCGTGTTGGATACTCTTTTGTAAGTACTAATACTTTTGCGCCATTTTCACTAGCATGTATAGCTGAGACTAAACCAGCTCCACCTGCACCTATAATAATTACATCATATATCAATTTTCTTCCTTATCTATACTCAATCTAATTGTAAATATTGCACCATCTTTTTGATTTTTAGCATATATTTTCCCATGATGGTGTTGTTCGATTATATTTTTAGACATATGAAGTCCAAGTCCTGTCCCATTTTTTTCAAGTTTTGTAGAGTAATAAGGCTCAAAAATTCTTCCTAAAATTTCATCTTTAATACCACCACCATTATCAGAAATCTCTAAAAAAACTGTACCGTACTCTTCATAAGATTTTATAACTATTTTAGGATTTGTAATACTTTTTTGCATAAGTTGTTCTTTGGCATTATTTATAATATTTAGAACTACTTGCATAAATTCATTTTCATATAATTTTGTTTTATTTCTAGAATCTAGATTTAGCACAACTTCAATCATCATATCATCTAAAGTACTTTGTATAAGTCTATAAGCTTTTAAGACCACTTCATCAACACTTAAGTAGTTTACATTTTTACTAGGTTTATAAAAATCGCTAAAGTCTGAAATAATTGCAGATAAATGTTGAGTATATAGGCCTATTTTTTTTAGTTTTTTAGTTAAAAATTCAAAAAATTTCTCTCTTTTTTCTTTATCATCTAAACCATCGCCATCTAACTCAATAGCCATTAGCATAGATATTTGAGTAGCAGATATAGAACCTAATGGTTGTTTCCACTGATGGGCTATCATACTCATCATTTCACCCATTTGAGCGAGGCGAGATTGTTGAAGTAAATAAGTGTCTTTTTCATGAATCTCTTTGATACTTTTAGCGACTCTAGTTTCTAGTGATTTGTTTAGTTCTAAGAGTTCGTCTTGAAGAGATTTTAACTCCTTATTTTTTTTATTTAAAAAATGCTGTCTATTGTAAAATACTATGATAAGAAATAGTGTAAACAATATGAACTCTGTTATATATTTGTACTCTACATCGTTTGTATAGTTTATTGATACCCATTTGTTAAGTATATTTTGTAGTTTGGCTGTACTAATATTGTTTACTGCTTTATTAAATATTTCTAAAAGCATAGGATCGTCATTTCTTAGTGCAAAGCTAACTTGTACCTTATCGTCAAATTGAGAGTTTATTTTTAAATTTATTTTAGATAATTTTTGTAATGTATAAGCTGCACTCATCATTACATCTATATATCCATAACATTTATCATTTGATACATAGTCAATACCATCTTTGATTGAGTCAACTATCTTTAATTTAATCGTTGGATATCTTATTTTAAGATGTTCTATAAAAGAGTTTCCTTTTACAATACAAAACTTTTCATTTAAAACACTTTTAAAATCTATAATATAATTAGTCTCTTTTTTAGTAATAATTGCTAATGGTTCTTTATAGTAAGGTTTTGTAAAATTAAAAAATTTAGCCCTACTTGGCGTCTTTTCTGTTAATGGAAGTAAGTCACATTTTTTTTGTATTGCATTTTTTATGGATTCTTCCCATGTATCACTTGGGATAAGTTTAAATGGGGTGTTGGTTATATTTTGAACAAGTTCTAAAACACTAGCACCAATACCAATAAATTTACCATTTTCAATAGCTGAATAAGGTAAAGAATCAGGAGCTACACATATGGTAATAACTTTTTTTTGTTTTAGGTAGTTTTGCTCTTTATCTGTCAGGTATATATTTTTATCATCAAAGATTAGTCTATCTATAGTTTTGTTTCCATTAGCCATCCCCATAACTTTATATATGTCTAGTATCCTTTGGAGCTTTTTAGTTTGAAGTTCTCCTAGTTCACTGTTGTTAGCATAGGCTAATTTTTTTAACTCTTGTGCTTCAAATAATAGCGCATGCTTTGTTTTGTTTTGAGAGTTGTAATTTTTATATATAAAATCAACTGTTTCATTAATATTGTCAAAAGCGTATTTCCAACCTTTTAATGATGCTTCTTTAAAATTTTTTGTTTTTTGTGGATATTTTATCACTTCGTGCTCATTAGTAAATAATAGATCAGAGTAAAAGTCAAAGCCTTCATCTTTTGGTGAAAAGACTATGAAAGGTATCTTTCTTTTTTTTAAAACAAATGGTTCATTTGAACTATATGCTGCATACAAATCAACCTTACCATCTATAAGCTCTTCAAGGTTAAAAGTATGCTTTTTAAATTTTATGCTGTCTTCTTTGGTTGATTTAGACATAATCATGGCATGAATTGAGGCAGTCTCAACATAATCTTGAGTAAGCATTAAAGTTTTATTTTTAAAATCTTTTACGCTTTTTATATTTGATGATTTTAAAGCTATTAAAATAGATGGTGAAGACTGAAAAATTGCTGAAAGCAATACTATTGGCTTACCAGATGCGTAGTGTTTTACAAGTGATGAACGACCAATTCCATATGTAGATTTTCCGTTTAAAACTTCATCTACAACATTAATATGATATGCAAAAGGTTTTATTTCTAGTTCTAAGCCAACATCTTTATAAAAACCTTTCTCTTTGGCCATATAATAACCTGCAAACTGAAACTGATCAAGCCATTGAAGTTGAAGGGATACTTTTTCCAAGTCTCTTGAAAAAGAGTTAGAAGATAAAAATAATGATAAAAGTATAAAAATTATGTATTTCAATTAATAGACCCATTTGTTAATTTATATGATTATAGCCAAAATATAATATCTTAAAAATCTCAAACTTCCACTAATTATTAAAAAATAAAAAAAATTAAGTCTAAGTAAACCAGCTACTAAAGTTATAGGGTCACCAATAACTGGTAGCCAAGATAAAAAGAGAGCATAGTATCCATACTTTTTACCATACTCTAAAGCTTTATTTCCAACTTTATTGTTTTGTAGCTTAGCATGAGTTTTTTCATAAACTACATACCCTAAAAAATAGTTAAGTATGATGGCTAAAATATTTCCAAGTGAAGCAAAAATTAAAGCAGTAATAATAGGCATATCATTTATTAAAGCAGTTCCAAAAGCTACTTCTGAGGAAAATGGAAGGATTGTTGCAGCCAGAAATGCTGCAAAAAAAAGTGTTAGTTCAGCGATTTTATATTCTCAATAACTGAGGCAATAAGTGTATCTCTCGCTTCAACTGATGCCCAAGCAATATGAGGAGTTATATAAAGATTTTCTTTGTTTTTAATATTTAAAAGTGGATGGTTTTCTATCATAGGTTCTTGACTTAAAGTATCTAAACCAAAGTATATATATTTTTCATCTATTATTTTAGCAACAGCATTTTCATTTATAATTCCACCACGCCCAAGGTTTAAGAT
The DNA here is from genome assembly GCA_964652355.1 of uncultured Sulfurimonas sp. Lineage (GTDB taxonomy): Bacteria > Campylobacterota > Campylobacteria > Campylobacterales > Sulfurimonadaceae > Sulfurimonas. The sequence goes on from CAZZAZ010000022.1 coordinate 8,830, forward strand.
GGTAGCTCCATCTTTACACATTAACAACTGTTCATAATCAAGTAAATTATTTGTTTTGTTATTTAAAGGTGCGTGTATAGTGATAATATCGCAAAATTTTAGCATATCATTAAGGTTTTGTCTTTGAAAATCTTCAGTACGATTTACTCCGCTTGTTGAGTAGTAAAAAACTTCAGCTCCAAAAGCTTTTGCAATATTAGCAACTCCACGACCAATAGAACCAAGCCCTATAATACCCCACTTTTTACCATTTATCTCATAAAAAGGTTTTGATACATCAGTAAAAATAGCGCTCTTTGAGTAAGTACCATCTTTTACAACTTCATCATAGTAACGAGAATGCCCAAGAAGATAAAACAGCATTGAAAAAGTGTGCTGTATCACGGAATCAGTTGAGTAACCAGCTACATTTTTAACTTCTATATTTAACTCTTTGGCTGCATCCAAATCAACATTGTTCATCCCTGTTGCAGCTACGCAAATAAGCTGGAGGTTTTTACACCCTTGCATCATATCTTTAGTTATAACAACCTTGTTAGTTACTATAACATTTGCGTTTGTTATGCGTTTTAAAGTTTGTTCTTTAGATGTTGTTTGAAAAACCTCTACTTCACCAAAGTCATTAAATCCACTTAGATTAGTTTCTCCAAATGTCAGAGCATCAAGAAGTACGATTTTCATTATGCGTCTTTGATTTTTTGTATAAGTTGGCGAGATTTTTCTA
>CAZZAZ010000022.1:9653-15697 GCA_964652355.1 uncultured Sulfurimonas sp.
GTATCGTGTGGGCGTGGTGAAACTTCAGAAAAGTAAACTTCATCACCCTTTATAAAAAGCTCAACTCCAAAAAGACCTTGACCACCAAGACCATCTGTAATGATTTTTGCCATATCCTGAGATTTTTTCTTAGCAACTTCACTCATCTGCATAGGTTGCCATGAAAACACATAGTCTCCATCACGTTGTTCGTGACCAATAGGCTCACAAAAAACAGTCTCTTTGCCGTTTCTAGCAGTTAGCATAGTAATCTCATAGTCAAAATCTACAAAGGCCTCTACGATAAGCTCAGATGCATCTCCACGAGCTTCTTTTGCCATCTCCCATGACTTAGGAATATCATCTTCACTTTTTGCAACGGATTGACCATGACCAGATGAAGACATTACTGGTTTTATAACACACGGAAAACCAAGTTCACGAGCCGCTTCTAGCATACCAACTTCTGTAGTTACAAATTTATAAGGTCCAGTTTTTAGACATAAGTTTTCTGCTGCAAATGTACGGATATTTTTTCTATTCATTGTTTTACTAACTGCATCAGCATTTGGTATAACATTAAAACCCTCTTTTTCAGCTTTAAATAAAGCAGAGATGCTTATAGCTTCAATCTCTGGTAAAATATAGTCAGGTTTTTCTCTACGAATAATCTCTAAAATAGCATCTTCATCTTGCATATTTACGATATACGAGCGATGAGCTACATGATGAGCTGGAGCATTTTCATATCTGTCAACTGCGATAGTCTCGAGTCCTAAGCGTTGAGCTTCAATGATAACTTCTTTTCCAAGTTCACCTGAACCTAGTAGCATGATTTTTTTTGAGTTTGATTTTAGTGGAGCGGAGAATTGCATAAAATAATTCCTTTAAAAATATTAAAGGAATTATATCAAAATTGGATTAATCTAGTTTTTGAGCTGAATTAATGTTTGAAGAAGTTGATCTGAAGTGGTAATAGTTTTACCATTTGCTTGGAAACCCCTTTGGATAATAATAAGCTGAGTTAAAGCACGTGAAAGGTCAACATTTGAAGCTTCAAGTGCAGAACTTTGTATAAAACCACGTCCAGCAGTAGCTGCTGTACCAATGATAGGATCACCAGAGTTGGCAGTTTGTATAAATACATTTCCACCCTCAGTTGAAAGACCTTCGTTATTTGTAAATTTAGCCATACCAATTTGAGCTAAACCAAATGAACGACCGTTTGAGAATGAACCAACTAAAGTTCCAGATTGATCGATTCTAATACCAACTAAATCTCCACCAGTATAACCATCTTGAGAGATACCAGATGTAGTTGATCGACTATCAAAACTTGTCATTCCATCAAATGAGTTAGCTGTACCTAAAGCTAAAGATACTTGTTGGTCTGGAGCTGAACCATTGTTTCCAGAAAAAGAGATATTTGGTGGATTATATGTAGATAGTGAACCATCATTCTTGAACTTTACAATACCAGTTTTTTCATTATATGGCGCTGCAGTATCAATTGTTGAAGGTTCTGGTACAGAAATCTTCATATCCCAAGTTGAACCAGTTAATAAGTCAACTGATGTTTTTCTAAACTCCATTCTTAGTGTATGCTTTGATCCTAGTGAATCAAAAAGGTCAATTGAACTTGAGTGAGTTGCAGCATTAAAACTTTGTGAAAAAGCTCTACCACCACTAGCCTGTGGTAAAACAGAATTCATTGAAGTCATACTACTTGTAAATCTTGAGTTCTCAGTGATACCAGTCTCTACAATAGCAGTGATTTTAAGGTTAATATCGTAATCGTCAAGACTTCCACCAGGGTTAACTAGTTCTAATTTACCAGCATTATTTACGCTTATCTCAATGTTATTTTTAATACCATTACCATCTGGATCTCTAGCTTGTTCCTCCATAGCTTCTCTTAAATCAGCTATAGTTCTAAATGTTTTGTTAGCATTAACAGGGATAGATGCTGCAGCTGGGTCATATTGGTATTTGTAAGCTGTAGTTACAGCTCCTGTTGCTATACCATCACCACCAGCAGAAGCGGATACATTGATATTATGTGAAGCTCCAACATCAGAGTTTTCATTAATCAAATCAATTTTATTATTTACTGCATCGTAAGAGGCTGTAATCCCTGTTACAGAACTTTGAGCATTTATAGCTGAAACAAATCTATTTCCATTTACAACAGCAGAGTTTCCTGCAAGACCACCAGTAGTAGTAATTTGTTTAGTTGTTCCATCATCAAGTGTAAAAGTTACATCAAGTTCAACAGCACCAGTACCAACAGCACCACCATCAATTTTTTGTGCTGCTATAAATGAAGCCCATATACCTTGATCTTTTTGTAAAGAAAAAGCTTCTCCAGATTCATTAAACATAACACCCATATCACCAGAAGCAATAGCATTACCATTTTCATCAAGTGCAGGTGGTGTTGGTGCTGCAGGTGGTGTACCACTTTTTACTTCGTATGCTGGTGAAAAGCTTTCAACTAGTGGACCAGAGTTTAAGTTAGCTTTTAAAACAACTTCAGCAGTTGAATTTGCTGGAGTTGTAAGTCCTGGTGAAATATTGATGTTTGTGATTGGTGCAGTAGAATCAACTTTACCAGTTACAGGATCTCTTAACCAACCTTGAGTGATAAAACCATTGTTGTCAACAAAGTTTCCATCCGCATCAAATTTAAAATCTCCTGCACGAGTATATTTGTAAGTATTACCACCATCTGGTGAAATTATGAAAAAACCATCACCTTGGATTGCAACATCAGTATTTTTATCAGAGTTTTGGATAGAACCTTGAGAAAATAGTCTTGTAGTTGAGCTAACAGTAGAACCAAGACCTACTTGAACAGCATTTTTACCACCAAGGGAGCCTTGTGGTGCTGTAGCGATTGATCTTGTTTGAGCTAGAAGATCTGAAAAGTTTGCACGAGAATATTTAAAACCTGTAGTATTTACATTTGCAATATTATTTGATTCAACATCCATCGCAACTTGATGAGATTGTAATCCGGAAACACCGGAGAAAAGTGATTTTAACATTTTAAATCCTTTATATATAAAACTATATTTGTTTTACTTAGTATAGATATACAGCATTAAGTGTACCAACTTTTAAGGTTGCTAGGAGGTTACATTTGAAGGGCTTTTTGAATCATTTGATCAGCTGTAGATATAACTTTTGAGTTAGCATCGTAAGCTCTTTGAAAGATTATTAGTTCTGTTAGTGAAGTTTCAAGTTTTACATTGGCATTTTCTAGTCTGTAATTATTAACAGTAGACCCTAAAATATTTTGACCATTCGCATCTTGATAAAAAATAGGATCCCCACTATTGGAACTTTTTTGAAATCGTGTACCACTAGTACGATCTAGTCCTTCGTCATTTTGAAAATGATAAAGTGCAATTTTACCAACACTACTTTGTGCACCGTTTGTGAAAGTTGCTATAACTTCAGCATTTAGATTTATTTCATAACCTATAAGTCCACCACCAATAGTTCCATCTGCTGTACTTGAACCAGAGATAGGAGCATTTGTAACAACTATACCAGAATACCCAGAACCTACATTTATATTAACAGCTGTGCCATTATTATCGATAGTATCAAGAGTATTAGAGATCAAAGAGCCATCTCCAGCAAAATTTAGTACACCTGTTTTAGTATCATAAATTGTTTGACCATCTAAGTTTTTTGTAGTAGCAGTTACATCCCATTGAACTCCTGGAGGCACTTGTGTTGCACTTTTCGCAAAAAGTAATTCAAGGTTATTTCTATTGCTATCAGCATCAACAACAGTTGCACTTATTGTTCGTGGTTCATCAACTAGACCTAGGTTACCATAAAAATCTGCATTAGTTGTTGGTTCTGGTGGATATGATAAGTTTTTTGGAAAACGAAGTTTTTCTTGGCTTTGAACATCTCCAAGTAAAGTTTCATCTACTACCGGTGCTAATATTTCCCCAGATATATTTCCAGCTTTTGTACCTAAAACAAAATAACCATCTTGTGTAACTAAGTCGTTATTTGCATCAAAAGTGAAATTACCAGCACGAGTATACTGAGTGTTTATATCGTTTGTAACACCAAACCAACCATCACCATTGATAGCAATATCTGTATTTTTTTCGGTTAATATATTTGAACCAGTCTCTTGAATCATATTTGTAGCTTGAACACGAGTACCATAGCCAACACCACTGGATGGACTTTTTGCAGTTACATCTAAAGATTCTTGAAAAAGTGAAGCGAACTCTGCACTATACCCACGGTATCCAATTGTATTTACATTTGCAATATTATCTGATGTGATATCTATAGCTGTTTGAAAAGTTTGAAGTCCTGAGACTCCAGTATGCAAGGCTTGAATAGACATAATAAATCCTTAATACACTTCTTTTATATCTGCTAAAGGGACATAAGCAGAACCAACTTTAACAAGAGTTTCACCCTCCTCAAATCTTATTGATTCTATTGGGTAAGCACCCATTCTTGTTGTTTGAGGATCTCCATTAGCATCACTATAGCTAGCAGTTACATAGTAAACGCCACTATCAGCAAGGGAGCCATTTGAAAGTTCTCCATTCCAGTCAAACTGGTAAACTCCAGATGGATTAGGTTCTATATCTATTGTACTAATTATATTTCCATTGCTATCAAGTATCTCAACTGATCCAGCTGTAGTCTCTTTTGGAAAAAATATTTCAAAACTAGTAGTACTTCCTTCATCATGTCCTATTGCATTAGAACCTAAATCAGCAGTTTTACCTATAGCTGAAATAGTTGAGAATTGTTGAGATGAACCTAAAGAAGCTGTAAGCTTATCTAGTGCATTATTAGTATTTTGTGATGCTTCAAGCGTTGCTAGTTGAGATGTTTGACTTAAAATTTTCTCACTATCCATCGGTTCAGTAGGATCTTGATGTTGAAGCTCAACAAGTAGTAGTTTTAAAAAGTCATCTTTACTTAATGAAGTTTTATCTTCGACAGCAGTTGTTGTATCTAGCGTACCATTTGTTGCTAAATTTTGTCCTATTGAATTAATTGCCATTTCGTATCCTTTACGTTAGCCGTATTGAGGGACTATGATTTCAAGAGAGTTTAAAACCTCTTCATGTGTCTCTTCATTTGTGAAGTATTTATACTCTTCACTGGCTTGTTTTTGGTTTTGCTGGTGGTTTTGTTGCTGTTGTTGAGCACTTTCACCATTTTGTGAACCACTATTAAAGTTAAATGTAGCATTATTTATACCAGTATTGCTCAACTGTGTTTTTAATTCATTTATATTCATATTTAAAGTGTTAATAGCTGTATTGTTTGAGCTTAGGTTAATGTGTAGATTTTTGCCGCGTTGAACAACTGTTAGGTCTATTTCACCAAGATTTTTAGGGTTTAGCTGTACTTTAACTCTTGTAAATGGAGATTTATAATCCTCTATCGCTGTTTTTACATCAGTTGATAAGTATTTTATCATCTGCTTTGCTTCTTTTAGTTTCAGGTTAAAATCATCAGCTTCAGTAGTATTTTGTACATCATTTTTTGAAAGAGTAACACTATCTGTATCATCTGATGTGTCTAACTTTAGTAGTGATTCAAAACTATTTTGTGCATCTGTTTTAGCAGATGGAGCAATCACTTTTGCAGTAGTTACAGAAAAGTCAGCAGTAAGTGCAGTGTTATTATTTATAGGTTTTTCGCCACGAAGTAAAAGTTTTAGAGTTTCATCTGCTTTTTCTTTAGCTGTTTTTTGAATTATTGGAGCTTGAATATTTATCTTAGTTTGTACAATTTGCTCTGTCGTTGTTGGTTCTATAGTAGTTTGTGCTTTAAAAAGTGGAGTTGTTTTAGCATCCATAGTTTTTGTTTTAATAGTTTTCGTTTCAACTTGTACTTGAGGTTTAACTTCAGTGGTTTTAACATCCATAGTTTTCGTTTCAACTTGTACTTGAGGTTTAACTTCAGCGGTTTTAACATCCATAGTTTTTGTTTCAACTTGTACTTGAGGTTTAACTTCAACAGATTTAGTTTCAACATGTACTTGAGGCTTGTTCTTTATAGTT
>CAZZAZ010000022.1:15797-17863 GCA_964652355.1 uncultured Sulfurimonas sp.
TTTAACTTCAACAGATTTAGTTTCAACATGTACTTGAGGCTTGTTCTTTATAGTTTTAATCTCAGGTACTTTATCTTCAACTTCAACTTCTAGTTTAGATTTTGCTTCAGGAGTTTTAGTTTCAACTTTAACTTCTGTTTTTAATGCTAATTTTAATTCTTGTATTTTTACTGTAGGTGTTTTAATCTCATCTGTTTTAGTATTTAAAGAAACTGTTTTTAGTTCTGGCAATTTTGGTTGTGTTTTAAGCTTAGTATCTTGTACTTGAACATCTTCTACTGTTATTTTACTAACATCTATATCAAGCTTTTTAGCAAGTGCTGCTAAACCTTTTACAGTTTTTGGTAACTCTTTTATCTCAGCTTGTCTGTAACCATCACTTTGAAGTATTTTTGATTTTAAGTACTCTTTTGCATCAGATACTAAGGTTTTTATCTCTTTAGTAGAGAGAGTAAGTGTAAGTTTTGGATTTAACTCTACTGGTTCTTCTTTTGTTTGTAGTGTATCATCAGTAGTATCTTTTTTTAGTAGAGATGTTAAGGTGTCAGTTTTAGATAGTTTATCTGTTTTAGAATCTATTTTTAATTTTACATCTAGTTCTTGAGGTAAAATCTTCTTATTATCAAAAGCAAGAACAAGACCTTTAACATCTTTTGGAAGTTTAATCCCTTTTAATAAATCTGAAAAAGATAAAGTTGGTTCGTCAGTTTCTATGGATAAATTTATAGGTGAAGACTTAACAACATCATTTTTTAAATCTAATGAAATCATATTTTATCCTTAGTATCCCTAAAAAAAGGGAAGTTTTTAAGAATAAAGCATAATGTATTCCAGTATGAAAATTAAGGTAGCATATCTAAGTAAGTTAGATCTTTTTTACAAAAAGTTTTTGTTGAGTTTTGAAGTACATCTATAAGTTCTTCACTTGTTTCACCATCAACAGGGTAAGAGATTAAAAAAGATGGTAAAAATTTGTTAAAATAATCATCAAACATCTTTTTTACAATCTCCGAACCATATTTATCAGTATAGGGCATAACAAAGTAGTAGTCTTTTCCATAATTAACGATAGAATCCGATGTACGTAAAATTTTTGTTAAAGACTTTTGAATCTCTTCTTTTTCAACATCACTAAAGTCACAATACAAAATAGTAAAACTCTCAGCACGGTTTTCATCTAATCTTGAAGCTATACCTATGTTTAGGCGAAGAAGTTGTCTAAAGTTCTCGTATGAAAAGTGTATGCCAGCCATGATGAGGTAATCTCCCTTTATTTAATTATAAGTAAGTATATCAAAAAAATTATAAAATAGTATAAGGCTGTATCTCATCTCTTGAGTTAAATGGTGAACCCTGCGTCTCTTTACCATCATAAGCTAAGGTATAAACTTCATCAGGAGATGCTTTTGTATAAGAGAGTATGATTTTTGTAGCAAGAGCTTTATCTGATTCGCTTGCCTTTATACTAAGCATTGCATGAGGACCAGGTAAGCCAACCGTTTTTATATGGTAGTACTTATCATTGTCAATATCTTGTAGATGTTGGTTTTCATCTTTGTTTCTACCAACTACAAGTTTTGCTCCATCAGCTAAACGAAGGTGACGACCGAACTTCATAATAGGGATATCTCTTACTTCAAATTTATCATGTTTTATAAAGTCAAACATCTTTTTACCAAAGTTTTCATCAGTTAAAAGACAGCCTCCACCAGGTGATTCAAAATCTTCAAGACCTATCTCTTTTACCATCTCTAATTGTCTATCGCGACTTCTACCAGTAATACCCTCTAGTTTTTCTCTATCAACCCAACCTTCAGTTTCAGATATTGTTGGAGCGAGAGCAAGTGCTGACATAGGACGAAGTAAAAGACCATCACAGTTTGACTCATTTAAAACAGTTTGAAGAGCATCTTTATTTTGGCTCATAGGACGTTGTCCCAGTACTTCACCAGATATTAAAAAACTTGCACCCTCTGCATCCATGATGCGTTTTGCAACTGCAAACATTTTAGCATGACAATCTATACAAGGGTTAAAGTTTTTACCATATCCATGTTTTGGGTCAA
>CAZZAZ010000023.1:0-17748 GCA_964652355.1 uncultured Sulfurimonas sp.
GTGTACACCACATTCTAATAGGTCTTTCATAGTTACCATTTAAGGTCCTTTAAGAGCTGTATTTCAAGCTAGAGTTTTGTTAGTTTATTTTGAAGATGTCGGACAAGATTCTCTTAAAAAAGGGAGTTGCACTAACTTTTGACACATTCGCTTAATGTTCTCAATATGTACTAGTCATAAAGAAAAATCCGCGAATTATATCCAAGTTATATTTAATCTAAGCTTTTTGAGTTTGGTTTCTTACTTTTGAAGAGTTCTTTTCTTTGTCTTCTTTTGATTTGAATTCTCTCTTTTATAGAGTGGAATTTTTCCATCTGTTCATCTTGCATACTAACCCTCGCATGAGCAATATCTTCTCCCATATCAATGTTTAATAAATCTGACTTTTTCATAGCTAAAATTTGTGATGGAAATACGGAACGATGTCCAGTAATTAAGAAGCTTATTACGATAGAGATAGCAGCATAGTGAGCTACTTCCAAACCAAATAGTTCCATTGCGATAATAGTAGCTGCTATTGGTGCATTTGTAGTACCTGCTAAAACACTTGCAAAACCAAGTGCTGCATAAAAACTTACATGACTGCCCATAAGTTCACCAAAAAATTGTCCACTTGTTGAACCTATGTAAAATATAGGAGTGACTATTCCACCACTTCCACCACCAGTAAGAGTAATTGCTGTGAAAATAGTTTTTAATATAAATGCATACCATGGTAATTCATTTGTAGCTATTATGTCATTTTGTAATACGGCTTCAATAGTACCTAGACCTAATCCAAAGTATTTATCTCCAACAAAAAAAGATAATACCACTAAAATGGAACCTGCTAAAAATGCTTTGATATAAAGATTTAGTTTTATTTTTTTTACTATTTTTGTAATTTTTTTAAGTGTTGTGATTGTCATATCTGAAACAAGTCCAAAAAATACACCTGCCAATACAACAGTAGCTATTAAACTAATATCCAAACCAACTGGTTCTTGAAAACTAATATTAAAGTATGTATATTCTATTCCTAAAAATTGTGCTGTTGTAAAAGCAGTAAAACCTGCTATAAAAGATGGTAACAATACATCATATCTTATAAGTCCAACAACTAAAACCTCAAGCCCAAAGATAGCTCCTGCTATTGGTGTACCAAATACAGAAGCAAAACCTGCACCTATTCCACATATTACAAGTTTTTTTCTATCCTCTTTAGAAAAATTGAAAAAATCAGAAATAGCAGATGCCATACCAGCACCTATTTGTGCACCAGGACCCTCTTTACCGACTGAACCACCAGAAAAAACAGTTAGAACTGTACCTAAAAGCTTAACTGGAATAACTTCTAACTCTATTTTACCACTCTTTTTATGCACCGCCTCAATAACTTTTTCAGTACCATGTCCCTCAGCATCTGGAGCAAATTTTTTGATAATAAAAACAGTAAAGACCAAAGCAAAAGGAAGTAAATAGTAATAATTAAATGGTAAAATACTTCTACTTTCTTCAGAGTACTGAAGTATCTTTAAAAACATGGTAACACTAGCACCAATAATAATACCAACAACTGATGAGAGTAATAACCACTTACTAACACTAACAAAGATACTGAGCTGTTCTATTGTATGTTTTTTCATAAATTTCTTTTTTAAAACTATTTGAATTATTGTATCTAAAATTATAAAGAATAATACAAATACTTAGATATTTTTTATGAATTAAATTAAAAATTATTACTTTCAGATAGGATATTGTTATAAAATTTAAATTTAAAGTATTAATTATGTCTAGAGTTCTTCCAGATGCTGATAATGGTAAAATAGTTAGTTTTGACAAATAGGTTTAACATTGCTCCGATCGTATTTACTATTTTTACAAAATATCGATTGTTTTATTGACGTACTGAAAAAATACTCAAATAAAAAGTATACACTTCCTATAAGTTGCCAAATTTTAACTAGAATGTAACTCTTTAAGTTTTTCTTGAACTTTTTCTACATGCTCTTTTACACGAACTTTTTCAAATACCGCCTTTACAATACCTTCAGGGTTTATAATCAATGTTGTACGAACAATTCCCATATACTCTTTTCCATAGTTTTTCTTTAGTTGCCACACACCATACTCTTGCATCATATCAGTTGGTTCATCACTTAAAAGTGTAATCCCTATCTCTTTTTTCTCAATAAAATTTCTATGCTTTTTTGTAGAATCAGCACTCACTCCAAGTATAACCGCGTCAAGCTCTGAAAAATCAGGAGCAGCATCTGTAAACTCGCAAGCTTCTGTTGTACATCCTGGTGTATTATCTCTTGGATAAAAGTATAAAATTACCCATTTTCCCTTTAAATCTCTAAGACATATCTCTACATCATCTTGGTTTGGTAAGCAAAATTCTGGTGCTTTATCATCTGTTTTTATCATTATTTTTTCCTTGCATAAATTTTATTATTTTTGGATCTCGTATTTTCAAAGAAAATATGATGCCTAAAAAATAAACATGAGAAAATATACCCATATTCCACTAAGTGAAGTAGCTACCACACCCATAAATGTTAGAAGTCCTACTTTTTTATGACTACTTTTTTGTAACTGTTTTTTTGCACGAAAAATTGTATTTGCCCATATAATCAAACTAATTATAGATATTGCAATGTGAAAAATCAATACCATAAAAGCATAATTATGTGAGACTGAACTCTCTTGCATAAAGGCATTAAATCCACCAGCAATTCGTACTCCATACTCAAAGTAAAATAAGACTATTACAGAAAATGTAAATATAAATACTTGAAAATAAGCATGTGCTTTGTATTTTTTATATCTCGCAAGTGATATTGCGATAGCTACAAGCAATGGTAATAATGAAACTATTAAAGTTACCATATCCATAAAAAATGGTGCACGAGTACCCAGAAAACCTTGGTGAAACATATATTCTAAATGACTCATATTTTCTTTTCTTTAGTTTTTAAATTTTTGTAAGTATACCAACCTGTAAATAAAACTAAAACAAAAATAACAGCCATTGTAATTTGCTTTAAGTAGATATCAATAAGCTCTTGGTTCTCACCCAAATAATACCCAAGTAGTGTCAAAACTAAAGCCCAAATACTAGCACCCAATGCTGTATACATAGAAAAAACTGCTAAATTCATACGAGCGAGTCCTGCAGGAACAGAAATCAACTGCCTTATACCAGGTATTAATCTTCCTATAAATGTTGAAACTGCCCCATGTTTAGCAAAAAAAGTATCCATTTTAGCTAATGTACTCTCTTTTATAAAAAAATATTTTCCATACTTTATAAGTAAATTTCTACCAAGTTTTAAGGCTAAGTAGTAGTTAACAAAGGCTCCAACCATAGAACCTCCAACACCACTAAAAATTATCATACTTATACTCATTTCACCATTACTTGCTAAATATCCAGCCGGTATTAGAACTATCTCACTAGGAAAAGGTATAAATGAACTCTCTATGGCCATAAGAAAAAATATCCCCAAATATCCCCAGTCAAAAACTAAATCAACTAAACTTTGAGCTAATTCTCTAAGCATTCAAATAACTTGAAATATCTGAAATCATTTTTTTTGCTACATCTTTTGATGAGTAGTTTATCAAAGCTTCACTTCTGTCTTTTAAGTCCTCTTCTAAAATACTAAGAAGTTTTGTTTTCAGATCTTGTGTCTCTCTCTCACACCAACCCATATTTTTATCTACTATAAATTTAGCATTATAAAACTGATGATCGCCAGCAGCATATGGATATGGTATATATAATGCCGGACACCCATTCGCAGTTAACTCCCAAAGTGTTGAAGCACCGGCACGAGATATCGCCAAGTCAGACTTAGCTATTAGAGTATCTAACTCTTTAGTAAAAGAGTACAATTCAACCTCAACACCTAGTTTTTCATACTCATTTTTAACTCTATCAAAATCATTTTCACCCGCTTGGTGAATTATCTTTATATTTTTAGAAGTCAAATTCTCACATACACTAAGTGCTAAATCATTTATGGCTTTAGCACCATGACTTCCACCTAAAAAAATTATAGTTTTTAACTCACTCCTCACTCTTTGTTTAGTAAAAAAAGTATCTTTTACAGGATAACCTTTAATAGAGCAAGAGTCATCATAAGCTGATATAAAACTTTTTGCAAATGGTTTTAAAAGTGAATTCAACCTTCCAGTTACTGCATTTTGTTCATGGATAAAAAGTGGTATAAACTTACTAATAGATGCAAAAGAAGCAGGAGCTGCTGAAAAACCCCCGACACTATATGTAGCTACTATCTTATGCTTCTTTAAAATATTTATTGATTTAAAAAAAGCTAAAAAAACTTTAAAAAGTGCCTTTAACTTTCTCAAACCTTTTTGATTTACAACACCAGTTGTATTTAAAAAATATACATTTGAGAAAGAACTATTTGTCTCAAAATATTTTCTATCTTGCCCATGAGTTGAGCCTATAAAAATTACTTCATGTCCATCAGCTACAGCGGCTTCAACAAGAGCTTCAGCTATCATTAAATGACCACCTGTGCCACCGCCAGTTATACATAGTTTCATTTTACTTTATCCATATTCACTTTTTTTGATGCCATTAGCACCATACCTATCCCTATAGAAGCTGCGAGCATTGTACTCCCACCATAAGATAGAAATGGTACTGAAATTCCTTTAATAGGAGTTATACCACTAATACCATAAGCATTTACCAAAAATGCAAAAGCAAGTAATAAACCAATACCTAAAGAGAAAAGATATATACTAGAGTCATCACTTCTATTTGCAATTTTGAAAAGTCTTTGAAGCATCCATAAAAATATAAATACAACAAAAAACACACCAATAAATCCGAATTCTTCAGCAAGTCCTGCTAAAACAAAATCAGTATGAACCTCTGATAAAAACCCAAGTTTAAAAGTTCCATTACCAATACCAGTTCCGAAAAAACCACCATTATGAATAGCATTTAAAGAGTGCCCTATCTGATACGGTTCAACCTCTGTTGGAACGCGAAGTTGTTCAGCTAAAGATGCTGGTAACATCTCTAAAACTGTATTTTGTGCTAACGCCCACCAAGATTTTATACGTAAAATTCTATGCTCTGCAGTTAAAATAAAAAATAAGAAAAAAGCTAATGCTCCAGCAAGTAGTGAGAGAAAAAACCTAAAACTACTACCTGCAAACATAAGCATAAAAAGAAGAGTTAAACCAAGTACAACAACCTGACCCAAATCATTTTGAACGAAAGCTATCACAAACATAGCCCCTATGAAAACAACACCATAAGGGGCAAATCTTATAAACTCTTGTTTAATTCCCATACCATCATGATGACCAAGTTTTCTAGAAAAGCTCCATGCCAAGAAATATACAAAACCAACTTTGAAAAATTCAACTGGAGCTAAAGAAAAACCAAACAGTTTTATCCATCTTTTTGCTCCACCAACTGCTGAAACTAAAGACTCTGGTAAAAATGGCATAACTATCATCAGTGTCATTGAACCAATAAACAAAGTAAACCCAAGGGGAGTAAGCCATTTGTCTGGATTTAGTTGTGCTAATGACCAAATAATTACAATACTTAAAAAGCCAAATATTGTTTGTCTTAAAGCAAAATGAAATTGATTTACATTAAAAAGTAAAGTAGTATATGCAGATAAAGAGTAAGTTAAAATTATACTAATAGCAATAAGTGTCGCTACTAAAGTAAAAAGTTTTCTATCTGCCATAAACTTCCCTACTTAATTTGGTTTATTTTTAAAACAAACTCAACTTCAGCTTTAGATATATGTAACTCTTTTGAGATTGTATCTAGCGTTACACCTTGTTTATAAAGTGCTATAATTTTTTCATCATCATTTCCATGAACAGAAGATGGTATAGAAATTTGTTTTACCCCATTTTCTAAGTTAGAGATTCTAGTATCAATTTGTGTATCAATTGTACTGATTTGTTCTTCCATTCTTTTTAAGCCAAGAGATAGTGGTTTTACCATATCGTAAACACTTCTTTCTATCTCTTGGTAAATCTCATCATCACTCATGTGAGTTGTATTTTTAGATATATTTTGTCCAGCTTCTTTAACTTTGTTTTTTAGGTAAAAAACTTCTCTGTTTAACTCTTCAACAACTGAAGCAACTGAATGGATATTTCTTTGATATTGGCTATCTTTTGAGAAAACATAATAGATTAAGTACAGAATTAAAGCAGCCATAATAACTACTATATACTCAATAGTGATCGTTGGAAGATTCATATTCATCCCTTAGCCTCTCTTGCTTCACGAATTAGGATTCTCTCCCTTGCTGTCATATATGCAGCCCACTCTTTCTCATCACGTTCATGCACCTTTATAATTTGTGCTAAAGATGAATCAAGTGCTTTAAAATAAACTGCAACATCTCGTTTTGGGTGAACAGGCATTGCAATTCTTCCGTAATATTCTACACCCTCTTGCAAACATTTTTCATCTAACTTAAAGTGTTCAAACCCGATAGACTCTATCTCTGCAGAGTTTATTAAAGAGATTCTTGATGGTGTTTCATCTTTTAAAAACATCTCTAAATTATCTATTTTTCTATGTAGCTCTACCATTAAGTTTAAAAGTACTGGATCACTATCAGAGGTTTCACCTCTTGCTTTTGCAAGCTTTAGCCATTGAGAGATAGGATCATCATCTGTTTCGCTTAGTTGATGGTACTCACGCAAAAACGCCTCTTCATCTACATTTTTTTCTGAAAACACTATAGATATTGGTGCAGGAACTAAACGTACATCCATTATGTAACCTTATCTAAAATAATTAAAGCAAAAAATGCGATACCGAGGTAACCATTTACCGTAAAAAAAGCACGGTCTATTTTTGTAAAGTCTTTTCTTACTAAGTAGTGCTCATAAGAGAGCATTAACGCACTTAAAACAACTGCCAAAATTGCAAAATTTTCAAGTCCTGCAACCCAAACAAACATACCCCAAAATATAACTGCTAGTAGGTGAAAGAGTGCTGATATAAAAAGTGTAGCATCTGAACCATATCTTGATGGGATAGAATGAAGTCCGTTATCTTTGTCAAACTCCATATCTTGAAGTGAGTAAAGTAAGTCAAACCCGGCTACCCAGAAGATAACACCTAAAGATAAAAGCACTGACCATGAAGTGATCTCAGCACTTACAGCGACAACACCTGCAATAGGTGCAAGACCTAGTGAAATACCTAAAATGATATGTGCCATTGATGAAAATCGTTTAAAATATGAATACGAACCAAGTACTACTAAGATAGGTATAGATAAATCAAAGGCCAAAGGATTAATAAGGTAAGCAATTGCTATAAAACCTAGAGCATTTACAATTATAAAAATCATAATACTTGTTCCATCAAGTCTTCCATCTACATTGGGCCGACCTGCTGTTCTTGGGTTTGCTGCATCTATATCTCTATCTGCAAATCTATTTACACCCATAGCAAAGTTTCTTGCAGTTACTGCTGCAAGAGCTCCCATGAAAAGAAGATAAATTCCAAACCAACCATCAGCTGCAACTATCATAGCGATAAAAATAAATGGTAATGAAAAGATAGAGTGTTCAAACATAACGAGTTCGTTAAAGTCTTGAAGTTTTTTAGTAATTCTCTGCAAAAGGAACCTTAAAGTATATTTTGTTTTATTATACTCAAAGTTGATTTAAAATGATATAATTTTGTGATGAATAAAGATATAAAACAATTAGCTATCATAGGACCAACTGCATCTGGAAAAAGTGATTTGGCTATTGAAATCGCTCTAAAAATAGATGCTTATATACTCTCTATTGACTCACTTAGTATATATAAAGAGATTAATATTGTTTCAGCAAAACCATCGAATACTGAGTTAGATAGTGTTAAACACTTTGGTATAAATGTTTTGTATCCTGATGAATATTTTAGTGTTGATATTTTTATACAACTTTATAAAGATGTTATAAAAGCTTGTGAGAAAGACTCTAAAAATCTTGTTATTGTTGGTGGTACATCTTTTTATCTAAAATCATTACTTCAAGGCCTATCTCCCTTACCAAAGATTGATGAAAGAGTTAAAGAATTAGTAAAAGATAAATTAGAAGATTTAGAATTAGCTCACGAGTACCTAAGTGATGTTGATGAAAAGTATATGTCAAATATATCTTTAAATGATAGATACAGAATAGAAAAAGCTCTTTTGATTTATGAAGCTTCAAATATACCACCAAGTTCTTGGTTTAAAAAGAATCCTCCAAAACCAATCATAAAAGATTTAGATATATATAACATTGATGTAGATAGAGATATATTAAGAGAAAGAATTACTAACAGAACACATAAGATGTTAGAACTTGGACTAATAGATGAAGTTTGTTATCTTGAGCAAAAATATACAAGACTCCCAAAATCTATGGGTGCTATTGGAATAGTTGAAGTATTAGAATACCTTGATAATAAAGTTACAAAAGATGAGATGATACAAAATATCTCAACTCACACAGCTCAACTTGCAAAACGACAACTTACTTTTAACAATACTCAATTTGAAAACATAACACATGCACCACTAGATAAACTCCAAGAGATAATTTTACTTAATACAAACTCTTAAATGGCTGTGGTCTTGAGTATAGATAACCTTGTGCAAAATCTACATTCATATCTTTTAAAATAGTAGCAACTGCTTCATTTTCTACATATTCACAAATAGTTTTTATACCCATTATATGACTAACTTCATTGATTGATTTTACCATTGCACGATTTATCTCATCTTTATCCAAATCGTTTACAAATACCCCATCAATTTTTAAATAATCAACTGGAATATTTTTAAGATATGCAAAAGATGAAAGTCCTGAACCAAAATCATCTAAAGATGTTTTACAACCCAATTCTCTCATCCTTTTAATAAAGTCAATAGCTACCTCCATATTTGCAATAGCAGCTGTTTCAGTCACTTCAAAACATATATTTTTAGGCTCTATATTATAAGTTTGAAAAAGTGCTTCAATATATGCTGCTAAAGTTTTATCAACTAAAGAGTTACCAGATAGGTTAATACTAAACCTAAAATCTGTATCTTTTTCTTCTTTTAAGTTAGAGTATTTTTTAAATAAGTTTCTTACAACCCATCTATCAATCCTTTGAATAAGACCATAACGTTCTGCTGCTGGTATAAAAGCCATAGGCAGTATCAGGTTGGCATCTTTATCTTGCATTCTAATTAAAACTTCATAATGTTTAACACCATCACAATCTTCACATAAAGGGACTATTGGCTGAACATAAAGCATAAATTCATCATCTTCAAGAGCCTTAGTCAATCTTGCTAGCCACTGCATCTCATTTCGTTTGGCTTGAACTCTTTCATCATTTTTACTAGCAACATGTATACGGTTACGACCAGCATCTTTTGCTTCATAACAAGCTGTATCTGCCGCTGAGATAATATCTATGATTGAACAACACTCCCTTGTAATAGGTACAAGACCTATACTAGCACCAACCACAAATATTTTACCATCCCAAGAAAAACGATATTTTTTAATAGCCCCTAAAATAACTTCAGCTTTTGCATGTGCCTCAGCCATAGTATTTCCAACAAAAAGAATTCCAAACTCATCCCCACCTAAACGAGCTACTATATCTTTTTTATCTGCAGATATTTGCATCAAAAAAGCAATCTGTTTTAAAAGCTCATCTCCAGCTACATGACCAGAGGTATCATTTACTATTTTAAATTGATCCAAGTCTATATAACACATCACACTTTGTCCCGATGCATCTGAAGAATACTTCAGTAATGAATTTAAACGTTTTTCAAATTCATATCTATTGTAAAGTCCTGTGATTTTATCATGCACTGCAAGATTTCTCAACTCTTTTGTTCTATCTTGAACTTGTTCTTCTAGTGTATCTGAACGATCATGCAATTGATCATTTAAATTCTTGTTCATAAAATCTGTTCGAGCTAATATATCAGTTTCAACCGTTACCTTATAGCCAAAGGCAAAAAATAAACCAATAATCCAAATAATATTAATTCTAATAAATAGTGGGTCATCAATAAATAAAAACATTAAAATTGAAAAACCTGCTAAAAATGTAAAAAGATTTAGGTGCATCCCTGAGCATGACTTTACATTTAGTTCACAATAATTACAACGTTCATACGGTTTAAAACCATTTCTAGCCAACATACAGTTTTTATTTGTTTTGCCCTCTTGATTTGTAAAAAGATTAAAATGGTCCATTATGAGTTATCCCTACTAAGCATTTTTTTTAATAGCTTTATATGCTATGTAAAAAAGTGCTGATAAACAAAAACCAAAAAAACTAGAAATAAGCATAGCTATCGCCATAAAAGATGCCATTATCCAAGCGTATGTTGGTGAAAACTGATATATATATATTATGGCTAAACCACCACCGATTCTCATTAAATCTTCAAAAATTTCTGCTAGACGATGAACTATGTAAGAGTGTGCATACTGTGGGGGAGTAATAAAAAAAGGCTTACCTTGTATAAAAGATATAAGCCTATAAATATATGTAGTTGGTGAATAATTAACTGTAGTGATAAAACTAATTATACTTAGTAACAAATAAGTATATAATAAAGGCATATAGGATGCTAATACTGAAGTTAATACTAATAAACCAAAAATTAATCGTTGAAACTGAACATATTCAGCTTTGGGCTGTTTATACTTTAAAATACTCATGACTCAATAGTAACTTCTTTATGCATAAAAAAAGCTTATAAACCAATAGCACCTTTTGCTAATTCTGCCCATGGAGAATTTTTATCTGCAGCTATTGATTCTTTATATGCAACTTGAGCATCATCTTCACGCCATAATCTTGAGTAAATACTTCCAAGCAGATATTTTTGTCTAGATCTATCTAAGTTATTTAATTTTATGTTGTTTAACGAGCTTATAATTTCTAATGCTTTATTATAGTTTTCTTTATTCATATATGCTTGATAAAGTGCAAATTCTATGAAAGGACTTTGTGCATAAGAGTTTGACATTTTTTGTATATTTACAACTTCATTTGCATATTTAATTATAAGGTTATCATCTTTACTTTTATCTCCTAATGCAACCATAGCTACATAACGATCAATGTCTTTATAATTTACACCATATATTTTTTTTATATCAGCTATTGAATTAATCATATCTATTGTATTTCCAAGTATATGGTAAGCATCAAAAATAATTCTATAAACTTTTTTATATTTTGAGTTTTTATCATCTTTTATAAGTAGAATCAGCTCTCTCGATGCTTTGATGACATTTTTATATTTACCAGTTGCAAAATCTACTTCTATGTATCTAAACAACCATTTTTTCCTTTGGTCTAAGTCTTTTGATTTTAAATGTTTATCTGAAATATTTGTAGCTAATGAATAATCTCCACCCTTCATAGCACATTCGTAAATACCATCATCCCATTTATCTGATAATTTTATTTTATATTTTGTAGAAATTTTTAAAACACCTTGACAATTTTTACTCTTTAAAGACTTTTTCATGGCTCCAATAGCTGCTTCATTTATAATTTTATTTACATCAGTATAAGTCTGATTATCTAATACTAACAATTCTGTTTCTAAATCTAGAACATCATTAAACATTTTGTTTTCTAAAAGAAGTTTAGCTTTTTCATATACTGCTCGAGAACCAATAGAGTCATTTTCATATCTACCTATAAGATCCGTGTAGTTTTTTAATGTAGCTGTTAAGTTTTCATCTCCCACGTCAAAAAACAAGGAATCCTTAGCGACTTGTACCTCATTTATATATAAACCATCATCGTACTCTTTTAAGTACCTATTTAATGCTTTAAGTGCATCTTTTTTATTATCTGTTTTACTAAGCCATATACCTACATTTTTTAGTAAGCTTTCATGGTCATCATGATTTGTTTTTATATTATCTACTAAACACTCAGCTATTGTTGCCGCACTTTTATAATCACCTACATCTACAAAATCATACATCATTTCTGTTGATGTCAAATAATCTTTTACAAAATATTTCGGTTTAGCTTTTGCAATTTTTTGAATATATTTTGCTCCCTCTTTTGAATTAGAATTATTTACATATAAATTTGCCAATTTATATGCAGCACTTGCAGCTACATCAATATTTTTTGTTTCATTAAACGCTTTTTTATACAATACAACTGCTTTAGAGACTCCGCCACTAGACTCAAGCATTTCACCTTTATATATATAACCCCACTTTGCAAAAACAGAGTCAGGGTGCTCACTGAAGAGTCTATCAAAAAAGTATAAAGCATCTGTATTCATACCCATTTTAGAATAAGCTTTAGAGGATAAGGCTAAAACCTCTGCTACATTTTCATCAGAGGAGTATTCCCTCAAAAATATTTTTGAAATATCTACAATGCTATCATAGTCTTTTAATTGCATAAAAACTTTAATTTTATAGTACAAAAGCTCTGCCATAAAAAGTGTATTTGGATATTTTTGTGTAATCTCATCTATTAGATCTAAGCATACTTCATAACGTTCATTTTTAAATAGTTGTTTTATTTTCAAGTAACTTTTTACATCATCTACTTTCTTTATATGCACAGGATTTCCATAAATATCTAAACCACCAACGTATGGAAGTTTATTTGAGTTATGTTGAAATGGAAAATTTATTGCCATCTCTGAATAAGAATTTTTCTTTAAAAAAGGTATCTTTTTTTTGTAACCCAATATCATCCAATGATCAGATATTTTAACATCTGCATCAAAAACAATATCATCTTTAGTAAGATTAAATATTACAGGTATTAGTTTCATTCTTTCATATGGTGTTATTATTATAAAAAAAGTTTTATTTTTTATCTCTGAGTCTATCTTAAAAAATTCATTTTGAACTTTTTTAAACTCTTTAGATGGAGCTTGGGAAAAGGCACATACTATCTTAACAATCTCATCAAAGTCATCTTTTATCTCTTGACATAAAAATCTATTTGCATCTTTTAAATGTAATGTTGAGTAAGATTGATGATTTTGTCTAGCACCTTGAATCGAGATATCTAAGGCAAATAAATTTAGTCCAAAAGGACTAAATAGAGCAAGAGCAAGCAAGATCGTTTTTAACAATTTAGCTCCCCTTTTTAGTATAGAATTTTAATACCCGCTGTTATATACAAAAGCAGTAACAAATTCAAGTAATGGATTTACTGCTACTAAAGCAAATATAGTTCCCACAGTTGCAAATCCAATAATCGTTTTAAGTGAAAGAGTAGCATTAGATACAGATACATCACCAGCATAACCAGGTTCTGGATCTTTCATGAACATATATACTATTAATTTTAAGTAATAATACCCTGCTATTGCAGAGTTAAGAGCCATAATAAGAGCTAATACAGTATATCCACCAGTTACAGCAGAACTAATCATGTACATTTTACCCCAAAATAGAGCAAATGGAGGTAGTCCAGCTAAACTTAACATAAATAGTGCCATGATTGAAGCAGCCATTGGTGCTGTTTTTACTAGTCCTGCAAATTTTTCATAGTTATGATCTGAACTTTGTCCAGAGATAAGATTTTTTTGTCTTGAGATCCATAACATTGAAAATGATCCAAGGTTAGTAAAAGAAAATAAAATCCAGTATAAAAATAAAGCTGAATTAGACTGTGTAGTACCAATTAAAATAGCAGCCATTACAAAACCAGCATGAGATATTGAAGAGTATGCAAGCATACGCTTAACATCTGTTTGAACTAGTGCCCAAATATTTGCCATAGTCATTGTAATCACAACTGATATATACAGAACTACCTCTAACCAAACTACACCTGAGTGAATTAAAAACTCAAAAAGACGCATAGCTACAACAAATGCAGCAATTTTTGGAACGATTGACATATATCCAGCTAATGCAGCTGAACTTCCTTCATAAACATCTGGTGTCCAAGTATGAAATGGTACCATTGAAAGCTTGAAACCAAAAGATGCAAGTAAAAATACTACACCAATAAGTACAAAACCAATATCAGCATAGTCATTTGCAGCTAAAATAGTCGCAATTTGATTAATCTCAACTGAACCAGTAAGTGCATAAAACACCATTGAACCAAAAGAGTAAAAACCAGCTGCTAATGCACCCATAGTAAAGTACTTAACAGCAGCTTCAAAAGATTTATCACGATTGTGCATAGCAATTAAAGTATATAAAGCTAAAGATGCTGTTTCAAGTCCAACAAAGATAAGGATTAAGTTATCTGTTGCAACCATAAACTGGAATCCTGCAATCATAAATAAAAATAGTGCAAAAAACTCAGGATATGAGAATTCATGGAAACGTTTGTTTGTAAGTGCTAGTGGTATAAACAGCATTGATGCAGCTACAATAATAAACTGTGAAAGGATAGCTAAACCATCAATAAGCATAACATCAAATACACCCATCATAGTACCAGAAGCTGAAAAAACACCAGCAGATTCTAGTAAGGCTGCAAAATCTATCCCTAAAATAAGTAAAGATATCATTACATATAAAGATTTATCTTGGTTACTTTTAAACATATCCATGATTAAAATTAATAAGGCACCAACTATTGGTATAAGCATTGGTGCAAGAGTCATTAGGTTTAACGACTCCATTGAAACATTAATAGGTGATAACATTAGTGTGCCTCCTTAGCTGAAGTTCTAGTCATTGAGAAATTCCCTTTTGGTGAAGGGATTCTTTTTTTAGCTTCACTACTTATAGATTTCTCATGCATTAGTTGAACAACAGACTCTACTGAATTGTTAATCGGTGCTAATACTGGTTTAGGATAAATTCCTAACCATACAGTAATAATAACTAATGGTACCAGAGCAATAAGTTCTCTTTTGTTTACATCTGGAAGATTTTTATTCTCTTCAATTGTAACTTCGCCAAAAAACATTTTTTTGTATGCTGCTAACATATAGATAGCACCAACAATAATTGCAATACCTGCAAGTAACGTTAAGATGTGTGATTGTTGGTAAAAACCAAGTAATGATAAAAACTCACCAACAAAGTTAATCGTTAAAGGAAGACCAACAGAAGCCATCATCATGATACCAAAGATAGTTGCAAACCTAGGCATAACTGATGCTAAACCACCAAATTGATCCATCATTTTTGTATGACGTCTATCATATATAACACCTACAAGTAAGAATAGTGCCCCTGAAACAACACCATGAGCTATCATTAAAAAGATAGATCCTGAGATACCTTCAACATTCATGGCAAATGTACCAAGGATAATAACACCCATATGTGATACTGATGAGTAAGCAACAACTTGCTTAACATCTTTTTGAGCATATGCTACCATCGCAGTATATATTATCATGATAATCGCAAGAACTGCAATCGGGTACATAAAAAATACTGATGCATCTGGAAATAATGGTAATGAAAAACGAATAAACGCATATGTTCCCATTTTTAATAAAATTGCCGCAAGTATTACAGAACCAATAGTTGGTGCTTGACCATGAGCATATGGTAACCAAGTATGGAATGGAAACATTGGAACTTTAATAGCAAAACCAAAGAAAAATGCAACAAATAGCCACAGTTGGAATGATTCTGGAAGTATAAGTCTATACCAGTCTAAAATTGCAAATGACCATTGACCTGTAGCTTGGTAATAAAAATAAGCCATAAAAAGCATACCAACAAGCATAACTAATGAACCTGCAAATGTATATAAGAAAAACTTAACAGATGCGTAGATTCTTCTAGGTCCACCCCATGCACCTATGATATATAACATCGGAACAAGTGAAAGCTCCCAGAAAAGATAAAACACCATTGCATCAAGAGCAACAAATACACCAACCATAGTCATCTGTAAGAACAGAAGTGTGATTATCATGTTTTTAACATCTTTAGTATCAGTAAGACTAGCTATCCCTATCATTGTAAAGAATGCTGCTAAAACAATAATGAAAAGAGATATTCCATCTACACCAACAATGTAGTTAATACCAAATGCAGGGATAAGAGCGATTTGTTCCATAAATTGCATACCAGATACATTATTATCAAACGCATACCAAAGCCATAAAGATAAAGCAAACTCGATTGTAGCTACTGCTACACCGTATGAACGCATACTATCCTTATGAACAACAAATCCAAGTACTGCTGCGAGTGCCGGAAAGAAAACTAAAATCGATAAGATATGATCTAACATCTACTATACTCCTAAACCTGATAAAACCGAACCGATTTCACCAGAATATCTAGCTGCAAGTCCAAAAACCACAGCTAATGATAAAAGAATTACTAATCCTAATACCATCCATTTTAGCATTGTAGAAAGATTTCCACTTTGCATATCTCTTGTTTTTTCACCAGTGTTATAGAATATTTTTGCAATTCCATCAACTGATGCATCAACAATTTTCATATCAACTCTCTCCCAAAGGACAGTTGATAGTTCTCTATATGGTTTTACTAAGTACTCTTCATAAAAATGTGGAATATAGTACTGGTTAATTAATAGTTTATATTTAAAACTATTCTCCATCGCTGAAGTGCCATCTGGAACTTTAATATCACGAGACATATATTTTTTGTAAGCAAAGAAAATTGACACAATTACAAATAGTTGTGTACCAATAGTCATAATCCAATAAGTTGTATGATTATGTACATGATACTCTGTATCTGGGAGTAAATAAGTAATCATTTCAAAGTATGTACCTTTGAACATAAACCCAGCAACTACAGCGAGTATTGCAAGTGGTGCAATCGCCCATAACATAAATTTATATGCTTCATGTGGATGATGACCAAGTGCAGTATGTCTATCTTCTCCATGAAAAATCAGTGCAATAATTCTAAATGAATAAAATGCAGTTAAACCAGCAGTTAAAAGAAGAACTGTATAAATTATGAAATGATGATCAACAAAAGCCACCTCAAGGATTAAATCTTTTGAGAAAAACCCAGCTAGTGGAAAAATCCCAGCAAGAGCCACTGAAGCTAATGTCATCATTATCATAGTACCCTTCATAGTCTTACCAAGTCCACCCATCTTAAATGGATCAAGTTCATCATGCATCGCGTGCATAACATTACCAGCGCCAAGAAAAAGTAGTGCTTTAAAGAATGCGTGAGCCATAAGGTGAAACAATGCAACCCAGTAAGCCCCAAGACCAGCAGCTGCAAACATATAACCTAGTTGAGATAGTGTAGAGTAAGCGATAACTCTTTTAATATCACGATTTACTAGTGCCATAGTTGCCGCAAAAATTGCAACAAAAGCACCAAGAGATGCGATAAATAAACCAACATTAGGTATAAGCGCATATAATTCATTTGAACGAATAACTAAGTAAACACCAGCTGTAACCATTGTAGCTGCGTGAATTAGAGCAGATACAGGAGTTGGACCCTCCATCGCATCAGCAAGCCAAGTATGTAGTGGAAACTGAGCTGATTTACCCATAGCACCAACAAAAAGAAAGATTCCTATCCATGTTAAAGTTGAAGTATCAAGTCCAGGCATTGCAGCGAATGCACCATCATATTGTAATGTTCCAGTATTCCAGTAAATTAGGAAGATTCCGATAAGCATACCAAGGTCAGCAATACGGTTCATAATGAAAGCTTCGTTTGCTGCCCATGTAGCTGATTCTTTGTGATACCAGAATCCAATAAGACCCCATGAACAAAGACCAACACCTTCCCAACCGATGAAAAGACCAG
>CAZZAZ010000024.1:0-17584 GCA_964652355.1 uncultured Sulfurimonas sp.
AAGATTTATTGCATTAGTTGAAAAACCGTATGTACTAGGGTCTATAATATTGTATCTAATCTTTTTATTATTTAGTATAGATACTTCATTTGAACTAAATACAGCTACCGCATCTACTTTTTTATTTATAAAATCATCAAGAGAAAAGGTTTGTTTCACAAAGTTTGTATTTTTAGAATTAAGGTCGAAATGCTCTAACAATCTTGCTATAGGACTAAACATCAAGTCATCTTGACTAAGCATAATTTTCTTACCTTTTAAATCTAAAATTGTTTTAATACTTGGTTGTGTCACAAATATCAAAGGAGAACGCTGAAAATAAGAGGCTAACATTGTTACTGGTAATAATTTTTTATTTTTATAGAGAAGTGTATTATTGTTGATTAAAAAATCTACCTTAGCTTTAAGAAGGTCATCTACGAGATCAGTATTGTTATATTCCAAAATATCTACATCTAGACCTACATCTTTATAGTAACCTTTTTCCTTAGCTACTATAAATCCAGCAAATTGAAACTGATATTTCCATTGAAGTTGAAGGGATATTTTTTTTAGATGTATTTTTTCTTGAGCATTTAACGTAGATAAATTTATTAAAAAAAATATTAACGAAGTGATAACTATTTTATACATAAATAATTATACACTTCTTATACTTAAATAATACTCGATAAAATCTACATCACTCCAGATTCAAATTGATCACGCATTCTTTGTTTTTCTGCTTCTCTTTTAGATTTTGCAGCTAGTTTAACATGATAATTTTTCACATCAAAACCAAATGCTAAAAGTATTGGCGAGGCAACGAAAATTGATGAGTATGTACCTACGATTACACCAACTAAAAGTGTAAATGCAAATGCATGTATAATCTCACCACCAAACATAAACAATGTAAATACAACAAAGAAAGTTGTAAGTGAAGTAAGAGTTGTACGAGCTAGTGTCCTTGTTACAGATTCATTTATGATGTCAGCTAAGTCAGTATTTCTACCTTTTGTAACGCCCTCACGTATACGGTCAAATACAATGATAGTATCATTTAAAGAGTAACCAAGTATCGTAAGAAGAGCAGCTAAGACATCAAGGTTTACATCAAGACCAACAAGAGTAATTGCACCAAGAGCAATAGAGATATCATGAATAAGGGCAACTATTGAAGCTACCGCAAAACGCCACTCAAATCTAAATGCTACATAGATTAAAATACCAATAATTGCTAAAACTAAAGACATAACACCTTTTTCTTTTAGCTCTGAACCTACTTTGGGACCAACAATATCTACACGACGAATCTCATAGTTTCCAGTACCATTTAGTGCTTCGCGAGTAACATCACCGATATCCGTAGTTACACTACCAGTAGTAGTTTTCATACGAATAACTACCTCATCAGGCGAACCAAATTCTGTAATAGATGCTCCATCAAAAAGTGCATTACCCTTTAATTTATCACGCATTACATCAATAGGTGCAGTAGTATCGTATTTTACTTGAACTATAGTACCACCTGCAAAGTCAACACCATAGTTTAGACCCTTGGTAGCAAGTAAAGCAAAAGATGCTAAAACAACAACAACTGAAAGAAACATTGCAAATTTAGACTTGCCCATAAAATTAAAAGTTTTTGTATATTTAAAAAATTCCATAATTAACCTTTAATCCCAAACCATAAACGGTTATTTTTTGATTTTTGAATACGTTTTTCAAGCATCTCATAAATTCCATGTGTACCTAAAATCGCAGTTAGCATAGAAGCTAAGATACCAATACTCATGGTAATAGCAAAACCTTTAATAGCTCCCGTTCCATATGCATAAAGAACAACAGAAGCGATTAAGGTAGTAATATTTGCATCTAAAATTGCACGCATTGCATTTGCATAACCATCTTCAATAGCTTTATGCATAGACTTACCTTCATAAATCAACTCACGAATACGCTCAGAGATAATAACATTTGCATCAACTGCCATACCAACAGTCAGTACAATTCCTGCCATACCTGGAAGTGTAAGAGTTGCACCAAACAAAGACATAACAGCTAAAAGTATAAGTAAATTAGCAATCAAAGCAATATTTGCGATAATTCCTGCCATACGATAGTAAACAATCATAAAAATAATTACTAAAATAAAACCACCAATAAGGGCAATTAAAGATGCTTTAATAGAATCTGCACCAAGACTTGGACCAACTGAACGTTTTTCCATTAAGTAAATCGGTGCTAGAATAGAACCAGAACGAAGAGCAATAGCTAAATCTTTTGCCTCTAATACAGTATAGTTACCAGAAATTTGTCCAGCACCACCACCAATACGTTCATTGATATTTGGAGCAGAGTAAACTTTTCCATCTAAAACAACAGCAAGTCTTTTGCCAACACTTTTTCCAGTAAAATCGCCAAATATTTCAGCACCCTCTGAATTAAGTTTAAAGTTGATTAAAGGACGGTTGTTTTGATCAAATCCAACATTTGCATCTGTAAGCATAGAACCTTCAAGGATTGGAAGTTCGCGAACAAGATACTTAATATTTGGGTTTGCAACATCTTCTAAAATAATATCCCCATAAGCAGCAGCATCTTCAGCACTCATAGAGTTTACACGAGCAAATCTATCTTCATCAACAGCCATAAGTTCAAGCTTTGCAGCACGGCTAATTAGCTCACGTGCACGTTGTTCTTCCTCTTGAGTTTTTATACCTGCAAGTTCAACAAGGATTTTTTCTTCACCTTGACGAGCAACAACTGGTTCAGCAAGACCAAACTGATCTAATCTGTTTCTGATAGTTTCAATAGCTTGACTAATAGCTTGTTTTTTAGTTCTCTCTACCTCTTCATCGCTAAGACTTAAAGATATGTTTTCACCATCAACAACTACATTAGCACCCTCTATTTCACCTAATAGTTCTTGAATTACTTTAGTATCATCACTATCTAATAAGACAAAAGATACCGATTCATCATTAAACTTTAAAGAATCCAGTAAAATATCTTTACGTTCAGCATAATGTTTGATACTTGCAGCAATTGATTTAATATGAGATTTAACAGCTTCTTCAGTTTTTACCCCAAGAAGCATATGAAGGCCACCTTGAAGATCAAGTCCTAAAGTTACTTTTTTTCCATTTTCACTTTGAGTTAAAGATGGAAGTGAAAAAAAGATACCAAATGCTATGGCAAGAGCAAAGATTACAATACGATAATTAAGCTTCATCCTCGTACTTTCTTGCTACTGCGTCTTTAGTGATTTTCACTACAGCATCATCATTAATTTTTACACTTAAAAATTTCTCTTCAACTTTATGAACAGTAGCGATAATACCACCACCAGTAACAATTTTATCGCCTTTTTTAAGAGCTGTTATCATCTCTTGTCTTTGTTTGGCCTCTTTTTGTTGTGGGCGAATAATCACAAAGTACATAATCGCGATTAAAAATACGAACGGTAATAATTGACTTAATATTTCCATAGTTTAGTCTTTCCTTTAAATAAATTGTCGCGATTATACATAAACAATCATAATAAAGGACTGAAAAGGCTTTGTTTACTTTGAATCTTCTTCTGGGGGCAATAACATCGCTTGCAAATCATGACTTAAATTTTTTCTAGCATAGTCTCTAACTTTTGCAGAGTTACCATCTTCATCTACACACACAAAAGTAAAAGTTGCATGTGTTACACTATTTTCTTCTTTTGTTTCCTTACAGGTTGTACAAAAATCAACATATACTTTTATAGAACTATTACCAATATATGTAATGTCAGTATATATTGAAAAAATATCACCATTGTTTACAGGTTTTTTGAACTCTAGATTTGACACGCTAATAGTTACAGCATTACCAATCATCATATTTTCAACTGCAATAGAAGCAGCCTTGTCCATTTTAGACATAATAAACCCACCAAAAGCTTTCCCGTTATGATTTAGATCTCCTGGGTAGGTACGTCCTCTTAATGATAATTCTTTCATAATTTGCCTTTTAATATTTTTCAGATTTTCAACATTAAAAAATATTATATATCAATTAACTTAATATACTTTAAAAAATAGACTATAATTGCATTATGATTAAAAAGTTATACATATCTAAACGAGAATTACAACTGGGTCTTTTAACCACTATATTATTTAGTTCATTTTTGTATCTTGAATATTTTGGCGTTAGCATTAAACTACTAAATACAATTACCGGTATAGGAGCATTATATGCTTTTTTACACATACCTAAAAAATCAATTTTAGTCGCTGGTTTTTTCATAGGGCTTATTTGGTTTTACTGGGTTGGTTTTTCTTTTAAATATTACGGTTTTCCTTATTTAGTTCCAGTAGTTAGCATTATGTTTGGCTTAGGGCATATGTTAATCTTTGGAGTTGTTGCACTCACAAATAATGTACTTTTTCGTGCAATTCTACTCTCTTTGGTATCTTACATTGAACCAATGGCTTGGAACTGGATACAGGTTGAACTACTTTTTGTAGAGAGTTATATAGGTGTGTTTAAGTACCAATTTTTTATAGTATTAGGTTCATTAGTACTTATGTCATATGTTAAACAAACTTATAAATACGCACCACTTTTATTAATAATTTTTGCCTTTGATTATAATCCTAAAGCCCAAGTTGAGAGTGATTTAAAAATCAAGCTTGTTCAAACAGATATAAAACAAGATAAAAAATGGTTAAGAACATCTTTAACACCTACCGTAAAATTAGCTTACAAAGAGATAGAAGATGCCATAAATAAAAACTATGATGTCATAGTGTTTCCTGAGTCCTTTTTTCCACTTTACATGAACCAAACACCACAACTATTAATGCAACTACTTACTCTCTCGCAAAAAATCACAATTATCACAGGTTCACTAATCAACGAAGATGGAATCCATTATAATGTTACATATATGTTCAATCAGGGGAACTATGAAATAGCTAAAAAAATGATTTTAGTGCCTTTTGGCGAATATATCCCGCTTCCAAAGTTTGCACAAAAATTTATAAATGACATGTTTTTTGATGGTGCATCGGATTTTAAAACTGCTACAAAACCAACTGATTTTATAATCAAAGGTCAAAAATTTAGAAATGCAATTTGTTGGGAAGCAACTTGCCAAGAACTATATAATGGGGATGTAAAGTACATAATAGCAACTAGCAATAACGCTTGGTTTGCACCATCAGTTCAGTCAACGGTTCAAGAACTTCTACTAAAACTTTATGCGAGACGAAATGGTGTTGTAGTGTATCATTCAGCAAATTTTGCTGGTACTGGAGTTATCAAATAATCTCTTTGTAATTAACTTTTGGCTATAATAATTAAAATACACAACTTTATAGGCTATCCAATGTTAAATCTAAAAAACCCAAATCTTTACAATAATCGTGAGCTATCATGGCTACAATTTAATACTAGAGTTTTAAAACAAGCTCAAGATGAATCGTTACCGCTGTTAGAACGTTTAAAATTTCTTGCAATTTACGGAACAAATCTTGATGAATTTTATATGATTCGTGTAGCCGGACTTAAAAAGCTTTTTGCAGCTGGGATCATAGTTTCTGGTGCAGATAAATTAACACCATTACAACAACTTCGTGAGATTAGAAAATATCTTCACCAAGAGCAGCAAGTAGTTGAACATTGTATGAGTGGAATTTTAAAAAAGCTTGAACTTGAAGGCTTAAGTATTAAATCTTACGATGAAGTAAATCAACATGAGAAAAACCAACTTAACCGTTATTTTCATGAAAACATTTATCCTGTAATTATTCCTATTGCCATCGATGCTACACACCCTTTTCCACATCTAAACAACCTTAGTTTTGGACTAATAGTAAAACTTCTTGATTCCGACAATGACTCAATTGAACGTTTTGGAATAGTACGTGTACCTCGTGTAATTGAACGTTTTATAGAGCTTGAAAATTCAACTTATATTCCAGTTGAATCACTTGTCGCTCAACATATTGAAGAGTTGTTTCCAGGCTATACTCTTTTAAAGTATGCAGCATTTAGAGTTACAAGAAACGCTGATATAGAGATAGAAGAAGAGGAAGCTGATGACTTTATGGAGATTCTTGAAGAGGGTCTAAAACTTCGTCGTAAAGGTGCAATGGTTAGACTTGAAGTTGGTATAAATGGAGATGAAGAGATTATCAATTTTTTCAATCGCCATACCAATGTTTACCAGGATGATATTTACAAGTTTCATACATTTTTAAACCTTTCATCTCTTTGGCAAATTGTAGGAAATAAAAACTTTGCGCACCTTCTTTCACCACCATTTAAACCAAAAACCTTACCACCACTAGATAATACTGAAAATATTTTCGCAACTTTAGAAAAACAAGATATTTTACTATATCATCCATATGAAAGTTTTGACCCAGTGGTAAAACTAATTCAAACTGCATCAAAAGATTCTGATGTAGTTTCTATAAAGATGACTCTTTATCGCTCAGGTACAAACTCTCCAATCGTTCAAGCTCTAATGTCTGCTAGTGAGAGTGGGAAACAAGTTACAGTAATGGTTGAACTTAAAGCTAGATTTGATGAAGAAAACAATCTTATCTGGGCAAAAGCATTAGAAAAAGCTGGCGCACATGTTATTTATGGGATAAGAGGCTTTAAAGTTCATGCAAAAGCAACTTTAATCACTCGTAGAAAAAATGGCAAACTAAAACAATATGCTCACTTAGGTACTGGAAACTATAATCCAGCTACAGCAAAAATTTATACAGATATGTCTTACTTAACGTCAAAAGATGAGATAACAAACGACTTAACAAGATTTTTCCACTTTTTAACTGGTTTTTCAAAAAAAGGCAAGCTGAACGAACTTTACATGTCTCCATCTCAAATCAAGCCTAAAATTCTTTCACTAATTCAAAATGAGGCTAGAAAAGGTAAAGACGGTCAAATCATTGCAAAAGTTAACTCTCTAGTTGATGAAGATGTAATACGTGCACTTTATAAAGCTAGCCAAGCTGGTGTAAAAATAGATCTCATTGTTCGTGGAATTTGTTGTTTAAAACCAGAGGTTGAAGGTGTAAGTGAAAATATAAGAGTTATCTCTATTTTAGGTAAGTACTTAGAACATCCTCGTACTTTTTACTTTAAGAATGATGATGCACAGGTTTATATCTCTTCTGCTGATTGGATGCCAAGAAATTTAGTAAGACGCATCGAGCTTTTAACTGCTATAAAAGATGATACTTCAAAAGAAAAAATTATTCAAATTTTAAAGCTTCAATGTTCTGACAATAACCTTGCTCATAAACTTCAAAATGATGGTACATATATCAAAGTTAAAAATGATCATTCAAGAAGTCTTAACAATCATAAACTCATGGAAGATTATGTAAACCGTATCATAAAAGCGACAAAAAAAGAGACAGCAAGTAGTATAGACCAGCTCGTATCTCGTTTATTTATAGAGAGTTGAGATGCTACATAAGTATAAAAATACGATTCCTGTTTTAGGTAAAAAAACATGGGTAGCACCATCAGCTGACGTAGTTGGAGATGTTACATGTGGAGAAGACTGCTCTATATGGTTTGGTTGTGTAGTTCGTGGAGATGTCCATTACATAAAAATTGGTAATCGTGTAAATATTCAAGATCTTAGTATGATTCATGTGACACATTACAAAAAAGAAGACAAAAGTGATGGTAATCCAACTATTATTGGGGATGATGTGACTATTGGTCATAGGGTTATGCTTCATGGTTGTACTATTGAAAATGCTTGCCTTATAGGTATGAGTGCTACTATATTAGATGGTGCTATTATAGGTAAAGAATCAATAGTTGGTGCAGGAAGTTTAGTAACAAAAAATAAAGTTTTCCCACCACGTTCACTAATTATAGGAAGTCCTGCCAAATTTATACGAGAATTAAATGATGAAGAGGTACAAGAGTTATACAACTCGGCATCAAGATATGTTAAATTTAAAAACGAATATTAATAAAAATTTTGGGCTTGAAAAGTATATACAGTAGCCTAAATTTACCCAGTTCTATTTTTCATTTTTCATGATGCAATTCAAGAAAAATCATCTCAATTTTGATATTGGTAATGATTTACTAGAAATTTTTGTAGATAATGCTGCAAATATTTATGAACAACTGTTAGTTATTTATGATAAGAATAGCTGATTATGTTCTATAATCAGCGTTTATCTTAACATACTCATGACCTAAATCACAACCATAAGACTTAAATTCTCCATTAGATATACCTAAATCACAAGATATAGTAAATTTTTTATGTTGCATAACAATTGCACATTTTTCTTCCATATCTTTATCAAAGTACAACTTGCCTTTATCATAAACACAATAGTTATCAAATGAAATTTTTAATTTTTCTTCGTAAGCTTCTACTCCACTAGCACCAACAGTTGATGCAATTCTCCCCCAGTTTGGATCTTCACCAAAAAGTGCTGTTTTTACTAGCAATGAATCTGATAATGCTTTTGCAACTATCTCTGCTTCTTCATTATTTTTAGCACCACTTACTTTATAAGTTACAAGCTTTGTCGCACCTTCACCATCACGAACCATCTCTAAAGCTAAAAAGTGCATAACTTTAAAAAGAGCATCTTTAAATGCATCTTTATCATAAGCTTCACTTTTTGCATTTGCTAAAAGCATAACAGTATCATTTGTAGATGTATCTCCATCTACACTTATGGCATTAAATGTTGTTTTAGTTACTTCATCTAAAATATCTTGCATTTCAGATTTAGACACTTTAGCATCAGTTGTTATAAAACATAGCATTGTAGCCATAGCCGGATTTATCATACCAGCACCCTTAGCCATTGCACCAATACTAAAAGAGCTACCATTATCAAGTTTTACTTTAAACGCTATCTCTTTTGAAAATGTATCTGTAGTCATTATAGCTTTTGCCGCAGATGATGCATTCTTTTTAGAGAAATCAAAAAGTTTTATTCCATCTATGATTTTTTCTTTTGGAAGTCTAACCCCAATTACACCAGTTGAACTCATCAATGGATTTGTAACATTATCTACATTTGACAATATCTCGTTTATATCTGCAAGTCCTGCTTGACCGGTCATTGCATTAGCATTTTTAGAATTTATTAAAACAAAATTTGTCTTAAAATTTTTCTTTAAATGAAAATGCTTAATAGGTGCAGCATACATCTTATTTGTAGTAAATACTGAAGCTATTTCACACTCATCTTCACTATAAATAAAAGCCATATCTTTTGCATTTTCAGATTTTAACCCTGCACTTATACCATCAGCAAAAAAGCCTTCACTAGAACAAACTCCACCTTGAGTAGGTATTATATTATACAAATTTAAGTTCCTTTGGTTTTTCTCTTCTTCTAAATAGATCTTTCGTTATATTTATATCTCTTTGATTTCCAATAACTAATAATTTACACTCACTAGTTATCAAAACATCACCTTTTGGCATAGAGATAAATTTACCATCTTTTTTAGTAACTCCAATAATTGAAGTATTCGTGATAGCTCGTAAATGTGTCTCTTTTAACTTCTTTAAAACTGCCCAAGAGTATTTTGGTACAGCAATCTCTTCCATATCAAGAGGATTATCATTTTGATATAAAAATTCCTCAATCAAGTTTTCCATATCAGGACGAGCTGCCATAGCAGAGATACGCTGAGCTGTTAATTTTGTCGGACTAACAACTGTATCTGCCCCTAATTTTTTTAGTTTTTCTATATCACTTACAGTTTCAGCAGAAGATATTACATAATAAGGACGAGGTAAAAAATGTTCTTTTTCAAATAATCTTACAGAAGCTATAAGCGCAATATTATCCGCCATAGAATCAGAAAGAGTTATAAGACCCTTTGCCGAAGACAAGTGCGCCTTTAACATACTTACTTCAGCATGTGGTTCTGCTCTTAAATAAGTAGGATAATTATGTTCTTTTGCCCATTCATGAATCTCTTCTCTTGGATCAATTACAACAAAAGGTATATGATTCTCTCTAAGTTGTTTTGTAACTTCAAGTGTATATTCATTATGATAACAAACAACAAAATGCTTTTTAAGTCTTGCGATCTTATATAACATTCCTCTCTCCTTTAATATGGCAAATATTGTACCATTATTTAACTCCGATACTAAAATACCAATAGCTGAAGAAAAAACTGCAAAACCAGCAATAATAAGGGTAATTGTAAATATTCTACCAGCATCTGAAACTTCTGAAATTTCACCAAAACCGACAGTTGTGAAAGTGATACCAGTTTGATAAATTGCATGCATTAGCTCAAAATCATCTATAATTACATAACCAATTGTTCCAACAAGCATAGTTAACACTGTTAAAATCAAGGGTAATCGAAATGCTTTTAGATGTGGGTATATCTCTGGTAATAGTTTAATATCTGGGGCAGCAGAAGCTTCCCAGTGAAGAAATTTTCGAATCCTTTGTAAAAGATTCAATTATATTTCCTTATGTAGACTTAAGAATTTTTCTTAAGTGTACGTAATTCTCTTGCAGAGATTTTAATTTTTTTAGTTGTACCATCTTCTAAAGTGATACGAACAGTTCTAAGGTTTAATAAAAAACGACGCTTTGTTCTGTTTTTTGCGTGAGAAACATTGTTTCCACTCATAGGGCCTTTGCCACTAATAGCACATCTTCTTGCCATCTTAGCTTCCTTGTATAGGTTTTTAAAAGTTGCGAATTATACCAAGCTAAAGCAAAAGTACAGCTTAAGCTATAAAATTTGTAATTTATTCACATATTTTATATTTCTTTTATCATTATACCGATAAACTATAACAAAATTTACTATATATAAGAAGAGACACATTGATCACACAAGAAAAAATAGATAATTTTATACAAAAGATACCGCCTGCTCCGGAAGCTTTAAATCAAACGTTATCTCTTCTTAGCATTGGTGAACTGATAAAAGCCTCTAAGGTAGCACAAACAGACTTGGCTCTAAGTGCTTATCTTAGGGACTTAGTTAATAAACCAATATATGGTTTTAAAAATGAAGTAAATGATGTATCTCAAATATTTGGGATACTTGGTGTTTCAGCTTCACAACAATCTGTTTATAACTATATGATTAGCTTACTTTCTCCAGATAAGTGGCAACTATTTAAACTAAACAAAAATTCTTTTCAAGAACTTCAAGCCAGTTTGTCAAAAAAATGGGAAAAAATTCTAGTACATTTAAATATAGAAAATAAAGATATTGAAAGCTCTATATCTTTACTACCAGCGAGTATTATAGTAGCTGAAGCCCTATTTTGTGAAAAAATCCAAGAGGTAACTTTACTTCGCACTACAAAAGCACTTGATTACAACACAATTTTAACTAGACTATGTGATCGTGGTTTATTTGATATTTGTGAAATTATTTCGCAAAAATGGGAGATGCCTCAAAAAATCGCTGATATAATTCAAGCAGCTTCTGGATTAAAACCATCCAAAAATGAAGAGGTAAACCTTCTTGGAAAGTGGATGCATTTGCTACTTTTTTATGAACTTTCACAACCTATGTTTTTAGAAGCTGACTTGAATGACTTTGTTGATTTTCAAGTTGATTATGTATCTGATATATATGAAGAATTTGCAGCACTTATGGATATATCATGAAAGCTGTAGTTAAAAATGGTATAGGATTATTTAATCCTCAAGGTTTCTTGGATGGGAACAATACATCATCAATACTTAGTCTTGATGATGTAGAAGCTACTGCAAAATTAAAAGTTGATATGATTTTAGTCTCTTTAAAAAGAGTTATATTTTTTAATAAAAATGGACTAGATGCCTTTATGAAACTTTTTGTTCAGGTTAGAAAAAGTAATCATGTCACAGTTGGCTTTTGTGATTATGATTACACAAAATATAAAGCTATTAAAAAATTCTACCAAGATGATTTAAACTTTTCTTTATTTAATTCAATTGAGATAGCATATCTTTTTTCATCTAGTTTTAAAAATCAAAATAAAAACATACTACTTTACTCTGATGACAAATCTCAAAGAACTGCTATGGCGATAGAATTACATGATAATGGACACAACCCAATTGTAGCAAAAGATCAAGATGACTTTGATACAAAAAGTGCAAAAAAAGATGCTTATGATTTTATAATAGAGCACACTTTTTTAGGTCAAATGGGACAAAAAGTTGCAACTCGTGTTACTGGTAATGCGATTATCTATACTATATCATCATTTTTAGATGTAGATATTACTGATAAATTTAATATCGAGTACCATAATAACTCTTTAAATGTAGGATTTAGATTATTTATATTTGATGCATATAAAGTGATAAGCATGAATGTACATGCCCTAAACTTTTTCTCTAAGTTATCAACTTCGGCAGCAGAATATAATGCCAGTGTTTGTTTTGTTGGTATGACTTTTGAAAAAACACCACAAATATTTAAAGAAAATATGGAAGACTCTGGTATTTTATTTTACGATCATATGGATGATATACTTCAAAATAAAGAACTTTTGTTGGAGTTAGGTGCTTCATCTGCTGCAAATATTAAAACAAAAAGACCATTGAATAAAGAAACGGTAACAGAACTTCCTAGGTTTATTGATGCTACTGTTGCGACCATTGAGATGATGACAAATTCTAAGGCTGTTAAAGAAGCAGCTAAAATAGATAATATATCTATTGAAAATAAAAAGAATATGATAGCTAGTTCTATAGGTTACTATGGGGACCTAGATGGCATGATAATACTTATTTTTCCTCTTGAAATTGCAAAAAAATCTTGTGAGTTATTAATTGGTGAAAATACTGATGATATAGAGATGATTTTAGATACACTTGCTGAACTAGTAAATATCGTTGGTGGTAAACTAAAAACTCTTCTTTCTGATGAAAATATCAGCGTTGACATTACACTTCCAAGAACATACAATGATGTTGATTCACTACTTGAAGTTGTAGAATCAAGAAAAGGTGTTCAGGTTGATTTATCCTTTGATAATGATAAGTTCTTATTTTTCTTAACTAGATAAAAGTTGCTCTTAGATATACTTCTACCAATTTAAGAAAAGAGAGTAACATGATTAAAGTAGCACCAAGTATATTAAGCGCTGATTTTGGAAATCTTCAACGTGATGTTGAAGCTATTTGTGATGCTGGATGTGATTTAGTTCATGTGGATGTAATGGATGGTCATTTTGTTCCAAACTTAACTATTGGACCAGTTGTAGTATCTAGTGTTGCTAAATGTGCTACAAAACCTTTAGACATACACTTAATGGTTGAAAACAACACTTTTTTTGTTGAACTTTTCGCACCATTAAAACCTAAATATATATCTTTTCATATAGAAGAAGAAAAACATCCCCATCGCCTTATACAAAAGATTCGTTCACTTGGAATCAAACCAGCAATAGTTTTAAACCCACATACACCACCTGAATCTATAGAGTTTTTACTAAAAGATTTAGATATGGTATTACTTATGAGTGTAAACCCTGGTTTTGGTGGACAAAGTTTTATAGATAGTGTAATAGAAAAAGCTTCAAGGTTAAATGAGATGCGTAATCGTATAAACCCGGAGTGTCTTATAGAAGTTGACGGTGGAGTAAGTGATAAAAACATTCAAAGTCTTAAAGATGTTGGTGTGGATGTAGTTGTTGCTGGAAGCTATGTATTTAAACACGATAGTAAAGAAGAAGCTATCAAAAGTCTACAGATTTAATGCGAACGAAAATATGTGGAATAACCTCTTACGAGGATGCGATGATAGCAATAGATGCAGGTGCTGATGCTCTTGGTTTTGTATTTTATGAAAAATCACCCCGTTATATTTCACCACTTGATGCGAAAGCTATAATAAAAATACTACCACCATTCATTGAGAAGGTTGGGCTTTTTGTAAATGTGGATGCACAAATCATAAACTCATATATACAAGAGAGTGGATGTACTTTAGCTCAACTTCATTTTGAAGCCAATGATGAAATTTATGAACAACTTTTTGTCCCATACATCAAAGTAATTCGTGCAAAAATCAAAGAAGATATTTCAAAATATAAAGATGAGTATAGACTTGTAGATGCATATTGTGAAGCTTATGGTGGGGCTGGAAAAAGGCTAAATATAGAATGGTTTAAAGATACAAACAACTCTAAAATAATTTTAGCTGGTGGACTTGATTCTAGTAATGTAGCATCACTAAAAGAGTATGGCTTTTATGGAGTTGATGTAAGTAGTGGTGTAGAAATTTCACATGGGAAAAAAGATAAAGAAAAAGTAAAAGAGTTTATAAAAAATGCTAAGTCATGATTTTTCTCTTGATTCTAAAAGTATACATAGGCTCTCATCGAAAGGCTTATCACTTCCAACTTTAAAAGCATTACTTGATGGTGAAGTAGATTTTAACTTAGAACTTTGGCATGCACAGGGTTTAAATATTTTAAAACATCGTGGTTACTACTATTTTGATACTAAGTTTATAGCTTTAGAAGATGCTACATTTTGTGTTGTAGATATTGAAACAAATGGCTCAAAAATAGATAAACACCAAATCATAGAACTTGGCGCTGTAAAAATTAAAAATGGTAAAATTATTGATAGATTTGAATCCCTCGTTAAATGCTCTGAAATAAATAAACATATAATAGAGATAACTGGTATAAAAGCTCAAGATACACAAGATGCGCCTGAACTAAAAGAGGTTCTTTATAAGTTCAAAGAGTTTATTGGCGATGCAATATTTGTTGCACATGATGTAAAATTTGACTACCGATTTATATCTTTAAGCCTACAAAAGGTAGGTCTTTTGCCTTTACTAAACAGAAGTTTATGTTCACTTGATTTAGCAGAGCGGACGCTTACATCTTTTCGGTATGCCCTATCCTACTTGGAAAAGACATTTAAACTAAATCCAAATGCTACCCATCACAGAGCAATGAGTGATGTTTTAACAACTGTTGCTTTGGTTAATAAATCTTTAGAAAATATACCTAGTGATGTTAAAACTGTTGAGGATTTAATAAAGTTTTCAAAACATGCCAAAAGGCTAAAAAGACCAAAATTTGATCCTTTTTTAGAAGATAAAGATACTTAAAGCTATTCGCTGTAAGCACCAACCCCGGTTAACTTGTTGTAACGCGCTTCCATTCTTTCATCTTCACTCATAGCGCGAAGCTCTTTTACACTACTTAAAAAGTACTCAGCTAAAACTGCAGCAGATGTATCTCTATCTCTATGAGCACCAATTAATGGTTCATCAAGTACATCGTCAATTAGATTTAACTCTTTTAAGTCAGCACTTGTGATTTTCATAGCATTTGTTGCAGCTTCAGTTTTTTTAGGATCTGACCATAAAATTGCCGAACAACCTTCTGGTGAAATAACAGAAAATACAGAATATCTCATCATAGCAAATCTATCAGCTACACCAATAGCTAAAGCTCCACCAGAACCACCTTCCCCGATAACAATAGAGATAGTCTCTGTTTTTAGCTCTGCAAGTTCTAACAAGTTTCTAGCTATCGCTTCACTTTGATTACGCTCTTCTGCACCAAGACCAGGATATGCACCCGGAGTGTCTATTAGCATCAAGACAGGGATACCAAATTTTTCTGCCATCTTAGCTGCACGAAGAGCTTTTCTATAACCTTCAGGATGAGGCATACCAAAATTTCTTTTGATTTTATTTTTAGTACCACGACCTTTTTGCTCACCGATAACCATAACTTTCTCATCACCGATATAACCAAGGTAACAAAGAATAGCCGCATCATCACGAAAATGACGATCACCATGAATCTCATACTTATCACGCATTATTAAGTTTATATAGTCTAGCGCATAAGGTCTGTCAATATGACGAGCAAGTTGAAGCTTTTGAAAATCAGATAAGTTTTTGAAAGTTTTAGAAACTTCTTTATCTAAGCTTGTTGTAAGTTTATCAACAGCACCCTCATCATGGCGAACTCTTGCAGATATTATATCTTCTTGTATATCTTTTATTTTTAATTCAAAGTCTAAATATGTAGCCAAATCAAATCCTTAAACTAGATTTTTTTGAAGATTAAAACGCCGTTAGTTCCACCAAAGCCAAATGAGTTACTCATAACAGTATTTAACTCAGCTTGTCTAGAACTACTTGTAACATAATCTAAATCACAGTTTTCATCAGGAGTTTCATAGTTAATCGTTGGAGGAATAATTCCATCACGCATAGCCATAAGACATGTTACTGCTTCAATTCCACCAGATGCTCCAAGACAATGACCTAATTGACCTTTGATTGAAGACATTGGAGGACAATTTTCTTTACCACCAAGAAGTTCCTTAACAGCTGCTGTTTCATTTTTATCATTGATTGGAGTTGAAGTTCCATGTGCATTTACATAGTCAAGTTTAGGTTCACCTGCCATTTTATATGCAGCTTTCATAGCACGAGCTGGACCATCAAGAGATGGAGTAGTTATATGGTTTGCATCACCACTTTCACCAAAACCTATGATTTCACCATAAATATTTGCACCACGAGCAACTGCGTCTTCATATACTTCAAGAACTAAAGCAGCAGCCCCTTCTCCCATAACAAAACCATCACGATTTGCATCAAATGGACGAGAAGCACCCTTTGGATTTTCATTGTTAGTAGAGAGTGCTTTCATAGCAGCAAAACCACCGACACCAGCACCAGTAACAGCACACTCAGCTGATACTACTAACATTTTGTCAGCTCCACCGCATATAATTGTTTTACAAGCTTCACTAATAGCGTGAGTTCCAGCTGCGCAAGCCGTCACTGAAGATAGGTTTGGTCCTTTAGTCCCATGCTCTATTGACACGAAACCGCCAAGCATATTTACAAGTGCTCCAGGAATAAAAAATGGAGATATTCTTCTAGGTCCACGATTTTCAATTATAATAGAATTTTTCTCAATACTTGGAAGACCGCCAATACCAGAACCAGCAGATATACCCATTCTTTCCATATCAGTATCTTCGGCTAATGCAGCATCAGCCATAGCTTCTTGAGCAGCTTTTAAACCAAGATGGATAAATCTATCTGCTTTTTTAACCTCTTTTGGAGCCATAACAGTAGCTGGATCAAAATCTTTTACTTCACCAGCAATTTTTACACTGTAATTTTCTGGATCAAAAAGAGTAATTTTATCTATTCCACATACACCATCACAAATGGCTTTAAAAGAGCTTTCTTTATCATTTCCAACTGCATTAATCATGCCTAAACCAGTAACTACTACTCTTTTCATATAAATAATCTCCGAAGTATAAAATATTTTATAAAACCTAGTAGCAAAAGCTATTAGATTCTAAAAACACTTAAAAGTGAATTACTTACTTGCTTTCTATGTAGTTTACTACATCAGCAACTGTTTGAATTTTCTCTGCTTCATCATCAGGAATTTCAATATCAAATTTTTCTTCAAGAGCCATAACTAATTCAACTACATCAAGGCTATCAGCACCTAAATCCTCAACAAATTTTGCATCC
This sequence comes from uncultured Sulfurimonas sp., assembly GCA_964652355.1. Taxonomy (GTDB): domain Bacteria; phylum Campylobacterota; class Campylobacteria; order Campylobacterales; family Sulfurimonadaceae; genus Sulfurimonas. The sequence continues at coordinate 17,497 of CAZZAZ010000024.1, forward strand.
TCTTTAACTTCATCAGCGTTAACGCTTAGTTGTTCAACTACTACTTCTTTAATATCATCAATTAGTGCCATTCTAGCTCCTGTTTTTA
>CAZZAZ010000025.1:0-17358 GCA_964652355.1 uncultured Sulfurimonas sp.
CAGCATATTATATATTTAAATGTGAGCAATCAGCTCCTCCAGGAATGCCAAAACCATCATGTGTAACACCAGCTACACAAGATTTATTTCAACACTTAGCATCAACGCTAATGAAAAAAGGTATTATGGGTACAGTTCAAGCAATTAGAACATCATGTTTAAACCGTTGTTCAGCAGGTCCAGTAATGTTAGTAGAACCAGGTCATACAATGTATGCAGGTCTTACAAAAGAAAAAATTGAACGTATTGTTGAAGAACATATCATGAATGGTAATGTTGTTGATGAGTACGTAATTGATGCAGAGATGTGGGATGAGCCAATCAGTCCATGTGAAATGCAAAAACAGATGGGAATGTAGGAAGTTAATATGTTAATTGATATGTTGTACAGCAAAATCCATCGTGCTACAGTAACTGATGCTAACCTAAATTATGTTGGATCAATTACAATAGATGAGGAGCTACTTGAAGCTGCTAAGATGAGAGTTGGACAAAAAGTTGAGATACTTAACGTAAACAATGGTGAAAGATTTAGTACTTATATCATTTTAGGTAAACGCGGTAAGCGTGATATTTGTTTAAATGGTGCAGCTGCTCGTAAGGTTCACCCAGGCGATAAAGTAATCATAGTAGCTTATGCAACTTATGATGAAAAAGAGTTAGAGACTTACAAACCAAGGGTTGTAATTTTAAATGATGATAATAACATTGATTATACTGCGGATAGTATCTAATGTTTGATATGGGTAATATGAGTAAAATGCTTGAAGGTATGCAAGAAAATGCAGATAAACTTAAAGCTGACCTAGAATCTAAAACTTTCTCTGTAAAGAGTGGTGGAGGTATGGTTGAAGTCACTCTAAATGGTAAGGGTGAAATGATTGATTTAAACATTGATGAGTCACTTTTATCTGATAAAGATTCGCTTCAGATTTTGCTTATGGGTGCTGTAAATGATGCTAGTAAAATGGTACAACAAAACCAACAAGCTTCCGCGATGGGGATGTTAGGTGGAATGGGTGCTATGAACCCATTTGGAGCAAAGTAGATGTTTAAGCTATTTATAGCTTTAAACATTTTACTTATAAATCTATATGCATGCAAGGGTGGTTTTGAATCTTGCAAATTAAAAGTTAAACACTCCTCTTCTATAAACAATAACACTCTTCAAATACCAGTTTTAAAAAATAAAAGATTAATATTTTCAAGAAATATACTAAGTCAAAAAATTATTAAGTATGACCCTTTTTTATCTCTATATTTAGTAGAAGATAAAAAAAGTTTTAAACATCCATTTACTATAAATATACACCTATCTCTAGGCTCAGCTGCTGTGAATAATAAAAGGGCAGTTGAGGGTAAGATAACTAAGCACCAAGTTGGTCTAAATAAATTAGCAGGGTTTTCAGAACCAATTTTTTCACCAGCATTACTTACGAATAGTTGTTGTTCATTAGAAGGTATTGTAACAAATCATGGAATTATTGAAAAAGAGTATTTACAGTATTTTTTAAGTTCAAAGTACGATGGCTATGGAGATATTGGTATTAGAGTTAATGATGAAAAAAAACTTGTTATAGTTAAAAGTATAAATCCTTTTGTTGAAAATCAGCAGTTTAAAAAAGATGATTGTATTTTAGAGTTTGATGGTAAAAAGGTTAAGAGTAGTGCATCTTTAATGAAAAAGATACTTTTTTCCAAGCTCAATACAAAACATAAAATAAAAATAAAAAGAGATTCAAATATAATCACATTGAATATGGGTATACACAAAAGATATGGTGGCGGCTATATAAGTGATACTTTTTTAGAGAAAAAAGGTATATTTTTTGATAAAGATTTAAAAATCATTAAACTAAAAGGTATGTATAAAAGTTATGGTTTTAAGTTAGGTGATAAGTTACTAAAAGTCAATGGAACTTTTGTAAACTCATATACAGAAGTTAGAAAAAATATTTCAAACTTTGATGAAAAAGCATCCTTGCTTTTTCAAAGAGATGGTTTTCAATTTTTTGTGAGTATTAAGTAGATAAATATTTTATTAGAATTTTCTATAGCTTTTCACTTTCAATTTTATATATCTTAGCTAAATTTAGACATAATTTAATCAGCATTTAACTACAAAAACTATAATATTTCATATGCAAAAATTTGAAGCTTTTTTACAAGATAATCTGCCAATATCTAAGTCTATACACCCAACATATGAAAAAGCACTCCAAGAGATGCTTATTGCAGGTGGAAAGCGTTTTCGTCCAGCTCTTTTGCTTGGTGTAGTTGGTTCATACAATAATCTTATGTTAGACTCAGCAAGACATGCTGCTTACGCAGTAGAACTACTTCATACATACTCACTTATTCATGATGATTTACCAGCTATGGATGATTCACCTCTTCGTAGAGGTAAACCAACTCTTCATATGGTCTATGATGAGGTTACAGCAATTTTAGTTGGTGATGCATTAAACACTTACTCTTTTGAAGTTTTAGCCTCTGCACCATTCTCAGATAATACAAGAGTAAAACTCATAAGTGAATTGGCAAAAAATGGTGGATTAAATGGAATGGTTTTAGGTCAAGCGATTGATTGTTATTTTGAAAATCAACCTTTAAGTATTGATGATGTGAAAATTTTACATATAAACAAAACTGCAAAGCTAATTGCTGCTTCATTAAAAATGGGTGCGATAATTGTAGGTGAAGAGAAACTAGGTGAAAAACTTTATGACTTTGGAATAAAACTTGGGCTATTATTTCAAATACAAGATGATATTTTAGATGTTACACAAAGTTCAGAAGAAGCTGGAAAGTTAACTGGAAATGATGGTGATAAAAATAGTTTTGTTACTTTGATAGGCTTGGAAGAATCTATGAGAGAAGCAAATACAATAGCGAATGAACTCGAGAATGAGTTGAACAATTTTGATGATAGATTAAAAGAAAATCTTTCACCACTACTTACAAAATATATAAACAGACATAGAAATTAGACTTTAGTCGCCTCAGCGGCGCAAGCGGAGTAAAGGGACTTTGTTCCTTTATGGGAATAATAAATGAAGGTTCCCTTCATTTTATAAAATAAAATTAAGGAATAAGTAATGCGTCAAAAAATGGCAGATTCGATAAGATTTTTAGCAGCAGATATGGTTCAAGCAGCAAACAGTGGTCACCCAGGTGCTCCAATGGGTTTAGCAGATATTGCAGTAGTTTTGTCTGAGCATATGAATCACAATCCTAAAAATCCTGATTTTTTAAATCGTGATAGATTAGTTTTTTCTGGTGGTCACGGAACTGGTCTTATTTATTCTCTTTATTATCTTTGGGGATATGGTTTGGAGATTGATGATTTAAAAAACTTCCGTCAACTAGACTCATTAACTCCAGGTCATCCTGAATATGGACACACTAAAGGTATTGAGATTACAACAGGACCATTAGGTCAAGGGATTGCTAATGCTGTTGGTTTTTCTATGGCTTCAAAGTTTATGGGTGAACAAGTTAACTCTGACACTGCTGCTTTAATAGACCATAATGTTTACTGTTTATGTGGTGATGGGGACTTAGAAGAGGGACTTTCTTATGAAGCTTGTTCTATTGCTGGACATAACAAACTTGATAACCTAATCCTTATTTATGATTCAAACCGCATCACTATTGAGGGCTCAACTGATTTAAGTATTTCAGAAGATATAACTAAACGTTTTGAGTCTCAAGGTTGGGATGTTTTAGAGTGTGATGGTCATAACTTTGATGAAATTGACACTGCACTAACTACTGCAAAAGCTAATACAAAACCAACTATCATAATTGCAAATACTATCATCGCTAAAGGTGCTGGAAAGCTTGAAGGTTCACATCATGCTCATGGTGCACCACTTGGAGACGATGTAATCGCTCAGGCAAAAAAAGATGCTGGATTTGATCCAGATAAAAAATTCTTTGTACCAGAAGATGTAATGGTTAGATTTAGATGTGCTATAGAAGAGGGTGATTTACTGGAGCGTGAGTGGATTCACTCTCAAAAAACTATGCCTTTGATGGAGCAAAATGAAGCACTAGAAGCTTTACAAAATCCTGATTTTTCTCGCATAGAGTATCCAAGTTTTGAAAAAGCAGAAGCTACTCGTGGAACTAATGGGAAAATTATGAACGCTATTGCTAAGGGTGTTCCGAGCTTTTTAGGTGGTTCAGCTGACCTTTCACCATCAAACAAAACTAACTTAAATGATATGGGAGTTTACCCTAAGGGTAGAAATATCTACTTTGGTATCCGTGAACATGCTATGGCATCTATCGTAAATGCGATGGCTCTTTATGGTCCACTTATGCCTTTTTCAGCTACATTTTTTGTTTTCTCAGACTATTTAAAACCAGCAGCTCGTATAGCAGCACTTACAGGAATCCAACAGTTCTTTATCTGGACACATGATAGTATTGGTGTTGGGGAGGATGGTCCAACTCATCAACCTATCGAGCATTTATCTCAGTTTCGTGCATTACCAAACTTTTATGTTTGGCGTCCAGCTGATGGGGCTGAAAATGTTGAGGCTTGGAAAACAGCACTAACTATGACTACTTCACCATCTGCATTTGTATGTTCAAGACAAAACCTTGCAGTTCTTCCAAAAGCTGTAAGTGGTGAAGCAAGTAAGGGTGGATATTTACTAGCATCTGATGAGAACGCAGTTATAACACTTATAGCATCTGGTAGTGAAGTTGAGTTGGCTCTTAAAACTAAAGATGCATTGAATGCTAAAGATGTTCCAGTAAATGTTGTTTCAGTTCCATGTTTTGATCTTTTCATAGAACAAGATAAAGCATATATGGACTCTATTATCAAACCTGATACGAAAAGAGTAGCTATTGAAGCTGCTCGAGGACTAGAGTGGTATAGACTTGCTGATACAGTTATAGCAATGGATACTTTTGGTGCATCGGCTCCTGCAGGTCAACTTTTTGAGAAATTTGGTTTTACTGTTGATTCTATTTTAGAAAAAATAAAATAGTAAAATATTTTGTCCTTATGGGCAAGATATTTTTAGTTTTTTAAAGTAATAAGTTATTCATTTCCAAGAACATACTTAAGTTCATATAAGTTATTTACAATATATTCAAAATCATTTTTATATTCATCATTAGCAGCTATAAGAAGTTGATCGTCAAGTTTTAAAAATATTTGTGAATCAGGTATTATGAAAATTTCATCATCACGTTTTAAAAGTAAAAATACAATTGGAAGTAATTCTTCCCTATTTTCACGAGAACGTCTTAGCTGTGCTAGTGTTATCTCTTTACCTTCTTGTAATGCTAAGGAGAGTGCATAAGCATTTTCTAAATTTATTTTTATTTCAAAATAATCAGGACTCATCCCTATAACTTCACTAAGCATGTTGACAATTACCTTTGCCCACTCTTCATCTTTTTTTCTCATTTGTAAAATAAAGGTATCTAAAAGAGGTTTAGAAATATAGTTATATGTAGATTCTGCTAATATTTTTTCTAAAACATAGATTTTATTTATTTTTGCAGCTTGAAACATCGTAAGTTCTTCAAGAGAGTTTTCTCTCGCAACGGTAAAAATTTTTGGATTTAATTTTTTTGCTTTATTTAGGAGTGTTAGATTTAAAAGATCATCCTTTGTTGCTGCGATGATACAATCAGAGCTCTTTACCCCTAACTCTAAAAGTTTTTCTTTATCTTTTATATCACCAAATATAGTTGTATTATTTTGTTTTTCATAGGTTTTTGCTTCAATATCATACATAATATACTCTACACCAGCTTTTTTAAGACCTTGTTCTATTGCTTTACCCATACGACCATATCCACAAACAATGTATCTTCCATGTGGAAATTGGTCTCTATTTCTTAAGTTGAGACTATGCCCATAAGCCCACATCTCTAAAAGCCAAATATGTGGTGCTGTAATACTGTAGTAGATTCTTTTAGATACTATATCAAAAGGATCTTGGACATGTTTAAGCCCCATTGATTTAAAATGTTCCAAATGCCTTGGAGAACTACCTTTAACGATAATGTCGATTTTTTTATTTAATAGTTTACATATTGTAGCAATTTGAGTGTTTTTTGTATCATCTTTAAAAAGTGATATAACTCCTACGCAGTTTTTTTGATGTATCCCTGCCATTTTTAACATGCGCTGATTTGTGACATCTGCCACAATTGCTGGGACATGTGGATAAAAATTTTCAAGTGTTAACTCATCTATTTTACTCTCATTTTTATCCAAAACAACAAATCTATAATCATGTATTCCAACACGATTAATAATATCTTTTATAACACCGTTATAGCCAAGCATAATATAAAATGACTCACCAAGCGAAAGAACCTGCTTCCTAAAACGATTTCTACTAATCTCTTTTCGTAGAGATTCATCCTGAATAAGTGTGACTATGGAACCAATGGCATAAAACCATCCAATAACAGTCATATAGATAATACCACTTACCCACATCCTTTGAGGATAGGTAAACGTGTATGGCGCTTCTCCAAAGCCAATAGTGGTTGCCATATAGCTTACAAAATAAAAAGCATCAAAAAAACTCATTTGATAAGGACGACCTTGATCGTCAATACCACCTATAAGAATAAGTCCTAAGATAGATATTGAAAAGGTAATAATGATAACAATAAAAGGTGCTCGTAGTCGTTTGAGTACAATCCAAAATATTTGATTATTCATAAAATATCTATCTTTTAGATTTTACAGTATCACTTATAAATAAAATTACTGAGACAATATTTGCTAAAAGTGCACCACCAGATAGTGAGACTATAGCAGTAGTTGCTTCTGCTCCAAAATCATCTAAGACATAAAGAGAAAATGCCCAAACAGTTGCTGACGCAATAAGTTGTATATCTGCCACTAAACTTGTAGCAAGTAGTACTGCTCCAAGTTGTGTTTTATCTCCTAGCTTAAATACGGTAGCTACAAGATTAACAACTATTGCCGCAAAAAGTTCGTAAGCACTATGATCAATTAATACTTCTGGATTCCCATAGAAAAAACCAAAGTTTAAAGTCATAGCAAGTATAAAAAAGAAACCTGAAATAATTTTATGCATATTCATTTTCATATCCTAAAAAAAAGATTATGAAATTGTACTCTTATCTTTCATAAAATAACTAGATATTGATGAAAAAATTAAATAACTAACCCTTTTTAGGGATAGTTATTTTTAAAACACCACTTTCATAATTACTTTTTAGTTTATCTACATCTGCATCTAGAGGGAGTGTAAAACTTCTCTCAAACCTTTGAGTAAAACGCTCTTTATGCATATATTTAGTATTGTTTTCATCTTTTATAACTTCAGTTACAGCACTTATTTTTAGTATATTATTTTGTGTTTTAATATCTATTTTTTGTTCAGAAGAACCAGGGATATTTAACTCTAAAATATACTCTTTATCTGTTGCTTTAAAATCACTTAATGGTGAAATACTCATATCTTTAAAGGCACTTTGAAAAAAAGGATCATCCGCAAATACTGAGTTAAAGTGACCAAAACTTTTTTGCATCTCTTCTTGCATTTTTTTCATTTGCTCAAAAGGATCAGTATTTTTAGCATTGAAGTTATTGAAAAACTGACTACTTGCTGGATAATTTGTTGTGTGTGTATTTACAACAACATCCTGTTTGTTTACATTCTTTTTAAAATCATAAATAAGATAACTTTGAGCTAATACAATTACAACAAGTACTGACAAAAGAGCATAGATAAGATTGATTTTTTTTTCCATAACGAAACTCCTGTTTAAATTTTTTAATACAGAAATTATAAAAGTTATTTAGATTTTTTTTTGCTACTTAAGTAGCACAGAACTTAATTTTTTAAATGCATCTTCAACATCACTATCTGATAGATTGTTTTTTAAGTCTTTTTAGTAGCTAATATATATTTTTTTATTTGTATTTTAACTTCTCTGCTACAAGCTCATTAACCATTTTTGGATTTGCCTTGCCACCAGTGGCTTTTAGAACTTGCCCAACAAAGAATCCTAAAAGTTTAGTATTTCCTGCTTTAAATTTAGCAACATTATTTGGATTTTTTGCAATTATGTCATCTATGATAGGCTTGATTTTAGCAGGATCACTTATCTGGACAAGTCCTTTATCTTCAACTATTTTACTTGGATTTTCTCCAGATTTTGCCATCTCTTCAAACACTTGTTTAGCAATTTTATTTGAGATAGTCCCATCATCAACAATTTTAATAAGTTCAGCTATTTGTTTAGGAGTAAATTTTAGTTTAATTGACTGCTTCTCTTTTATCTCTCTAGCTACTTCACTAACTACAATATTAGCAAGGTTTGTAGGGCTATTTAATATCTTCAGTGCTTCCTCATAAAATGATGAAAGGCTTTTATCACGAGCTAGAGTATTAGCAACTTCATTATTTAGTTTAAGCTCTGAAGTATACTTATCAAAAAGTTTTTGTTGCTCCTCACTCATAGCTACTACTTCACCATCTATTTGTACTTTTTTCTCTTTTGCTTTAGGTTCAGTTGTTTTTGTTTTTTTACTCCAAGAGTCTTTAAGCCCAACAATCTTGTTAAATACAGGTTTTTCATCTGTATAATCAACTGGATCAGCATAAAAATAGCCTTGTCTCTCAAATTGGAATCGCTCATCAGGTTTCTCATCTATAACAGCAGGCTCAATAAGAGCATTTTTAATGATTTTAAGTGAATCAGGATTTATATCTTCTATCCCTTCTGGAGCTTCACAAGAAAATAATCTATCATAAAGTCTTACTTCAACTGTTTTAGCTTCTTTAGCACTTACCCATTGGATAGCACTTTTAACTTTTATACCACTAGTATCTGAACCACTTTTAGAGTTTTTATTGTACTCTGCTTTTATCTCTATGATATTTCCGTTATCATCTTTAATAATTTCCTTACAAGAGATGATATATCCATGTCTAAGTCTTACAGCTTGGTCAGGTGTAAGGCGGAAGTAACCCTTTGGAGGATTTTCATTAAAATCATCTCTTTCAATATAAATTTCACGAGAAAAAGGTATCTTTCTTGAACCATCTTTAGGTACATCATGAGGGTAGTAAGGGGCATCTATCTCTTCATCTTCAGCATAGTTCTCAATCGTTACTTTAAGTGGGTCAAGTACACACATAACACGTGGTACTTTTTTGTTTAAATCATCACGTATACAAAACTCAAGTTGTGATACATCAACCATTGAGTTTGCTTTTGCTACACCCACTTGGTCACAAAAAGTTAAAATAGACTCTGGTGTATAACCTTTTCTTTTATATCCCGCGATTGTTGGTAGACGAGGGTCATCCCAACCATTAACTGCACCTCTATCAACGAGTTCTAAAAGCTTTCTTTTACTCATAACAGTATAGTTTATTCCAAGTCGTGCAAACTCATGCTGGTAAGGACGTGGTGGTTCAAGCTCTAAAGTATCAAGTACCCAGTTATAAATGTCGCGATTATTTTCAAACTCTAGTGTACAGATAGAGTGAGTAACACCTTCGATATAGTCAGATAAACAGTGTGCAAAGTCATACATAGGATAAATTGCCCACTCATTCCCTGTTCTAAAATGCTCAACATGACGAATACGATACATAAGAGGATCACGCATTTTCATATTGGCGGCACTCATATCAATCTTGGCTCGAAGTATGTGCTCGCCCTCTTTAAACTTACCATTTTTCATCTTTTCAAAAAGGTCTAAATTTTCTTGGACACTTCTATCCGCATATTTACTTCGTTTTCCAGCCTCTGTAACAGTCCCTCGATACTCACGAATCTCCTCTTCATCAAGAGAATCAACATAAGCCTTACCCATTTTGATAAGCTTAATCGCATATTCATGTAGTTTAGGAAAATAATTAGAGGTAAAATGAACATTTCCTTTCCAGTCATACCCTAGCCATTCTACAGCATCTTTAAGAGCTTCAACATATTTTGTATCTTCTTTAGTCGGGTTTGTATCATCCATTCTAAGGTTGCAGTGGCCATTATAATCTTGTGCAATACCAAAGTTTATAAAGATAGACTTGGCATGTCCAATATGTGGAAAGCCATTAGGCTCAGGAGGAAATCTTGTAATGATCTCTTTATATTTGCCTTCTTTTAAATCTTTCTCAACTATTGTACGTAAAAAATTCTTGCTCTCACTCATTATTATTAAACCTTTTATAAAATTGTATTTTTTCTAACTTAAATTATATGGATAATTATTTATCGTTTATCCCAACCTATCATTCCCCACTTTTCCATATCTTTTTGAAGTGAGTCCATAGTTTTATCTTTATGACATGAGTAACAAGCATTTGTCTCTTTTGGCATATTGTATTTCATAGTCTCATTTGGAGTTACAAAACCAAAGATGTGAGTACGAACTGTTATAGGTGATTTACCCGTATGTTTTCCAACTTTTGGCATATGACACTCCACACAAGATGAACCTTTTGAATTAGCTTTATGTTTAGTATGTGACTCTATATTTTTTTGATGAGGTCCAATAAGTGAGCCAAAAGAGTGACATTTCATACAAAGGGCATTTCCATCATTTTTTTGAGCAGTTGGCTCTAGTGTATGAGGGTTGTGACAGTTTATACAAGTTATACCATGTTTACCTTTCATAGAGTGAACAAACTCATTTCCTTGCATACGGTTTTTCTTACCCATACCATTTGCATAAAACTCTTTTGTTTCAGTCCCATATGTAAAAGGAGCTACCATTTTGTACTCACTCAAAGGTTTCCCAGGTTCATAACCAAATGGATAATCCCTTGCATCACCAAATATCTCTTTCATATCTACTTTTTCCATACGTTTATCACGGTTACGCATATGACATTGAAGGCAAACTTCATTTTGTCTAACTGGATCACTTAAAGAAGCTAGATATAGTTTAGAATCTGGATTATCTACATGTTTAGATGCCGGACCATGACAAGCTTCACAAGATATTCCTGTATCTACACGTGTTTCTTGAGACATAAAACCGGTGAAATGACAGCCATCACATGCACGAGAAGTTGGTAGTTTCTCATTGTCATGCTCATATGCACCTTTATACCAATACTTCCAAGGTTTAAATTTTTGCCATTTATTTGTTTGAACATTCCACTGGTAGTTTCCTAGAACATAGTCTTCTTTATCCTCGTAATCTTTTCTAATCATAAAACGTTGTTTAAATTTTCCACCAATCGTGTAAGTAGAATCCTCTAGTTTAAAGTTCGCATCTTTTGGAAGTTTAGCAAAATCAGCTACAACAATAGATGGATCTTTTCTCCAATCACGAATCATTTTTGGATGACCTGAGTGTGACCAAGCTTTGTGCTTTTCTTCATGACATTTTATACATTTAGAAGCTCCAACATAGTGAGCTCCTTCTTGTTCATTTGCTTGAAGGTTAACTTCTGTCCCTATACGTTCTTGTGTAAGTTGCTCATAAAATGGAAGAATTTTTTGAGCATTTTTGTATGAAATGTAGCCAGTAATTACAATAGCCATAAGTATAAGATAGATTAGAAGTTTTTTCATTTATAATCCTTAGTTTTGTTTTTGTAGTTTATCACAAACTTTCTCATAAATATTTTAAAAGCTCAACGGCTATAAAAATAAATCCAAGAAACATAAATGAGGATATAAATACTAATGCAGTTACAAGTTTTGGTTTGCACTCATAAAGTGAAGCAAAGTTTACATTTGCGATAGCTAAAGGCATTAGAAGTTGTATGAATATTATCCCTTTTATCATAGAATTTAGCTCTATAAAATATAAAATTATAAAAGCTATCAAAGGTAAGATGATAAATTTCAAACTCATAACCCATACTATAAGAGTTTTGTTTATCTCTTTGATTTTTGTTCCATAGAGATATATACCAAATAAAAATAATTGCATCACTATGGAGGCATACGCACCCATAGTTAGTGTTTTCATTATATACTCACTTGGTTCAAAGTGATTTACACTTAAAAGTATTGCAATTATAGCTGCCCAAAGTATAGGAAGTTTTACAATGTTTAAGAGTGAAGTTTTTGCACTGTATGTTCCACGAGAGTAAAAATATACACCAATAGTATAGACTATAAAAACATTAACAAGATTTATAACAGTAGTGTAAGGGATGGACTCTTCACCAAATATAGCGATACCTAATGGGATGCCTAAGTTTCCCGTATTTCCAATGAGGGCGCTAATCATAGCTATTGAATACTCTTTTTTCTCCTTGAAGAGTTTATGTGCTACTAATGATGTTAAAAGTAAAACAAAAATAACTATGACGAAATAGATACTTGGAGCATAAAGTAAGTCAATATTTATAGGACGAGATAAAAGTCCCCAAAATGTTAAAAAGATTTGTAAAAAGTAAACATTTATAAGTGTTATTGTTTTGTCATCGATTTGATCTTTAAATGTTTTTTTAGCAATGTAGCCTAAAACTATAAAACTATAAATACCGAAAATTGAAAATATTATTGAACTCATAATGTGATTATACAAAAAACTGTATACTTTGGCTATGCAAACAATAGAAAATATAAATAATACAATAAAAGAAAATCTTGCCGTAATGGTTTACTTCTCAGCACCAACTTGTAATGTGTGTCATGCACTTAAGCCTAAATTGCTTGAGGCACTAGAGGATAATTTTGAAAATTTTAAAGTTGAGAGTGTGGATATATCAGTTGAAGAGGAAGTCGCTCCACATTTTGGAGTTTTAGCTATTCCAACAGTTTTAATATTTCTTGATGGTAAAGAATTTTTAAGAAAATCTCGTCATATGAGTGTTGGTGAAGTGATAAGTGAGATAAAAAGACCATACGAGATAATGACCTCTTGATAAAAAATATACTTATCACAGGTTGTTCTAGCGGAATAGGCTATGACACAGCACACTATCTTCAAAGAAATGGATATAAAGTTTACGCAAGTGCTAGAAAAGAAGATGATGTTGCAAGGCTTAAAAGTGAAGGTTTAAATACTTTTGTTTTAGATGTTACAAAAGAAGAAGATATATCTAAAATGATAGAGTATATTTTAAAAGAAGATGGTTCTTTATACTCTATTTTTAACAATGCAGGGTATGGTCAAGCTGGAGCTGTTGAAGATATAAAAACAGATGTCTTGCGTGAGCAGTTTGAGACAAACTTTTTTGGACTTCATGAACTAACTACTCAAGCTATAAAAATTATGCGTAAACAAGGGTATGGAAGAATTTTACAACACTCTTCTGTTTTAGGTTTAGTATCTCTTCGTTTTCGTGGAGCTTACAATGCTTCAAAGTATGCGATAGAGGGTTTATGTGACACTTTAAGACTTGAACTAAAAGACTCAAATATTTTTGTATGTACTATAAATACCGGGCCAATACGTTCAGATTTTAGAAAAAATGCAATTAAGAGTTTTAAAAAAAATATAGATAGTTCAGATAGTTATTTTCAAGATGAGTATAAAAAAGAGCTTTTAACGGTGAAAGAAAAAGATAGTGATTCTTTCACCAAAAGCTCTATAGTAGTTATAAAAAATATCATAGTTGCATTAGAGGCACAAAAACCAAAGCCAAGATACTATAACACTTTTGCTACATATCTTTTGGCTGCTTTTAAAAGAGTGTTGCCAACATCTTGTCTTGACTATATACTAGTAAAAATATAACTAAAGCATAAAAGCCAAAAGTGAAGCAGTTACAGCGACATTTAGCGACTCAACTCCACGGTTCATAGGGATACTTAGTGAGTCATTACAAAGTTTTTCTATATCTTGGCTTACTCCATCACTCTCATTTCCTAATACAAAGACAGATTTTTTACTTTTTTCTAAGTCATAAATACTATTTTTTGCATGAGATGAAAGTGAATAAATTTTTGTATCATTAAGAGTTGGTAAAATATCTTTTAAATCATTACAGTAGTAGATAGGAAGCTTGAAAAGTGTACCAGCACTTGCTTTTACTACTAATGGTGAAATTTTTGCAGATGATTTTTTTGGTAAAATTATCCCGTCTATTTTTGAAGCTGCACATGAACGAATAATCATCCCTAAATTTTGAGGATTTTGGATGCCATCAAGTGCTATAAGTTTATAAGATGACATCTTTTTTATCTCACTTGCAGAGTTATAAGATGAAGAAACCACATCTATACAAACACCTTGGTCTTGTTTTGCATTTTTACTTATACGAGATAATGAAGCTTTTTCATGGTAAGTTATCTCTATATTTCTTGTTTTTGCAAGAGATAAGATAGTTTTTATAGCCCCATCAGTTTGGTTACTTTTAGAGAGGTGAAGCTTGTGTACCTCAATGTTAGAGTCTTGTAAAACTTCTACTACTACATTTCTTCCATATAATGTAATAACTTTATCGAAAAATGCTTTTTTATCTAGGTATTCTTGTGAATCTTTAATAATATGTCCTTTAATTTGTAATATTATAAACTATTTCAGTTTTATTTTTTATAACTTTTATTTCATGTACGCTTAAACCATCTATCTCTAAAGATTTAAACTCATCTAAAGATTTGATATTGTTTTTTGCTAATGCCCGTAAAACTAAACCTCGATAGGCCTTAGCCCAATGAGATACAGTTTTTTTATCCTTTAAAAACTTTAGTGTTACATACGGCGTAGTAACTTTATAAAACTTGTCGTAGTATCCAGCACGAAGATCTAAAATCTCATCTTTTGCTAGATATAAATCAAGCTGATATGAAAATCTATCTTTGTAAAATTTATCTGGGACTATTGTTCCGATATTATTTCCTTGTTTTACTTTGTAGTTAGCTATTGTATCGCCACCTAAAATAGGACCGTAAAGATTTGAAAAAATTATAGTGTTGTCTTTTAGGTAGTTTATTTCATCATTATTTAAAGAGGCTAAATCTAGGTATGTATACGCTACACCATCGTAACGCTCAATAGCTGACATAAGGGGGGAAGTAGATAAATTATTTATATATGCTTTACAGTCTTTGAATTTTTTAAAGCCAAAAAGTGCTTTTATTTTTTCTTCATCTTTAGAATTTATTACTTTACTATATTCATCAAAGATACTTTTTCTTGCTTCATTTGAACCAAGTAATTCTTTTTTTATCTCATAACCACCGCTATTTTTTCCTTCAGCTGGTGAAAATAATATTTTTAACATTTATTACCTTTTTATTAACAAAATTAATCATACATGCTATAATAATTGAATTTATTTTTTATATTAAGTTTATACCTTAAACCAATCGGTATGAAAAATGCTATATTATAGCAACTTATATGATTTTAAGCTAATAAATAGTCATATTATAAATAACGAAAGTAGAAGCATAATGAGAATGAAGCATGCCAGAAGCCTAGATGCAAATGAAATTTTAGAGTTAATATTTATATATTTAACAGAAGTTAGTTCTCAAAAAGATTATGATGATATTATCATGACCTTGGCAAATATGGGTAGGGCCCTTACCTCTGCTGATAGGTGTACAGTATGGGTTGTTAGTGAAGATAGAAAAACAATCTGGACTAAATTTGCACATGGAATTGATCCTATTGAGATACCAATAAACTCTGGAATTGTTGGAAACTCTATTAGTACTGGTAAAAAGGTTATCATTGATGATGTATATATTGATGAAAGATTTAATGCAAATATAGATAAAAAGACTGGATATACAACAAAATCTATGATGGTAATTCCAATGTTTGATAGTGATTATGAAATAATTGGTGCTTTTCAAGTTATTAACAATACTGGAGCTAAGGGTATTTTCAACGAGGGTGATATGAAAAGACTTATGCTCTCTTCAACTTATGCAGCAGAGACGCTAGTATCTGCAAGGTTAGCTGATGAGATTGAAGATACACAAAAAGAAGTTGTTTTTACTATGGGTGCTGTTGCAGAGAGTAGATCAAAAGAGACAGGTAATCATGTAATTAGGGTTGCTGAATACTCTAAAATATTAGCACTTGCTTATGGTTTAGGTGAAGATCAATCTGAACTATTAAAACAAGCTAGTCCTATGCATGATATAGGAAAGATTGCTATCCCTGATGCAGTTCTAAATAAGCCTAGTCGCTTTAATGCAGAAGAGCGTCGTATGATGGATACCCATGCAGAACTTGGTTACTCTATGATAAAAAATTCAGATAGACCGATGCTAAAAGCAGCTGCAATAGTAGCTCGTGAACATCATGAAAAATGGGATGGCAAAGGTTATCCAAGAAAGTTAAAGGGTACAGAAATCCATATATTTGGTCGTATTACAGCTATTGCCGATGTTTTTGATGCTTTAGGTTCAGATAGAGTATATAAGAAAGCTTGGAGTGATGAAAGAATTTTTCAACTTTTTCGTGATGAAAGTGGTAAACATTTTGAACCGAAACTTATTGAATTATTTTTCAAAAATATAGATAAAATTTTATCTGTTCGAGAGAAATTTAAAGATCAATTTAAAGAAGAATTTGAAGATAAAATTGTTGTTGATAATATAAAAATACTTGGAGCATCAGGAACAAAATCTAAAGGTTTTGGAACTAGTGCATTTCTACTTAATGCAACAAATCTAATAGATGCAGGAAATTTACTTGAACCACTACAAGAGGAATCAGCAAAAATAGAAAATATATGGCTTACCCATTCACATCTTGACCATATAACTGATATTGCGTATGTATTAGATAATTATTTTGCACTAAGAACAAAAACTTTAAATATAGTTGCATTGCCTGAAACCATAGATGTATTAAGAAATAATTTTTTCAACCATAGTATTTGGCCAAATTTTGAAGAGATAAATTTAATAGATGGAAAAACAAAAGCTCTTAGTTATACGAGTGTTGAAATTGGCAAAACTTATAAGCTAAGCGAAAATGAATCAATAGAAGCGTTTGAAACAGATCATACAGTTGCAAGTTGTGGATATGTATATAAGAAAAATGATAATGCAATTTTGATTACAGCAGATACATGTTCTTTAGAAAATGCATGTAAATTGATACACAAAAGAAAAGATATTAGTTCTATGGTACTAGAGTGTTCTTTTCCAAATAGTATGGAAGTTTTAGCAAAAGATTCAAAACATTTGACACCAAAACTATTATTTAAGCAACTAAAGTCATTAAAAAGAGATGATGTAAAACTATATATTAATCATATTAAGCCAAGTTTTTTGTTAGAAGTAAGTAATCAAATAGAGGAATTAAAGGGTAAATGGAACCCAATAATACTTAAAGATGGAGATATTTTAGAAATTCTTTGAAATACCCTTGACATTAAAAGTTAAAACGACTATAATTCTGGCTCAATTTCGATGCTGACATAGCTCAGTTGGCTAGAGCAGTTGATTTGTAATCAA